>JAEXEM010000238.1 GCA_023401045.1 Actinomycetes bacterium | reverse complement strand
ACGCCGGCCGCCGCGGCGACGCCGGCGGCCGCGACGAGCGCGGCCCACCGGGCGCGGCGACGGGACGGGAGCGTGCTGTGGCGCATGGGCACTCCTCGGTACGTGGCGGACGACGTCGGCCGCCAGGTGTGATCGTTCACAACCGACCGTGAGCGAGGCGGCACCTCGCTCGTGGATGGGCGTCACACTGCTCCCGCATCCCGCCGGCAACAAGCGGTGCGGGGACGTCGAATCGTTTCGTCGTCGAGACCGCCGGCATGCCCGCCGAGGGCGGCGTACGTGTTGCGTGACCTGCGGCGATACTCACGCGCGTGCTGCCCGGCAAGTATCGGAGACGGACGACGGACGGGCGTCGGACGTCACCGACCGTGCACGTCGACGTCGGGGATCACGCGCCCATGAGGGCCAGCCGCTTGGTCAGCTTCGTCACCCGGTTCCGCGGGCCGTGGAGGATGAGCCCGACGTACTCGACGTCCTCCGCAGGGGTCTGCGACAACGCCTCCTCGTACTCGGGGTAGGTGCGCGAGCGTCGCGCGACCTCGTTGAACCCGACGACCGTGACGTCGGCGGCCGACACCGCCTGCGCGTGCAGCTCGTGCAGCTCACCCGCGGAGGCGACGAGCGTCGGCACCGGCACCGGGTTGAGCCCCGCGTGCAGCACCCCGGACGCGTCGACCCCGTCCGGGGCGACCGATCCCTCGAGCCGCCCGCCGAGTGCGAGCCCGAGCACCGCAGCGGCGTTCGCCGCCAGCGCCGGCGGGAGGTCGTCGCGCAGCACCAGAACGATCTTCATCACCACGTATCCCCTCTGGAGGCGGACGGATGACCGCCGGACCGCGCCGAGAGTAGGCGTGCGGACGCACATCGAGGCGTGGAGCCGAACATCGTTCGAGATCCGCCCTAGGCTCGGCCGATGGACGAACTTGATTCGGCGATCGTCACCGAGCTCCAACGTGACGGACGGCAGACGAACCGCGAGCTCGCGCGCCGGCTGGGGATCGCCCCGTCGACCTGCCTCGAGCGCGTACGGCTCCTGCGCCGGCGGGGCGTCATCCTCGGCTTCCGCGCCGTCGTCTCCCCGGCCGCGCTCGACCGCCGCGTCGAGGCGTTCGTCTCCACCCGGCTGCGACCGCTCGACCGGGCCGTCATCGACGGGTTCAAGCAGGCCGTCATCGAGCTGCCCGAGGTGGTCGCCGTCTACGTCGTCGCCGGGGACGAGGACTTCCTCATCCACGTGAGCGTGCCCGACCTCGACCACCTGCACGCGTTCCTCGTCGACCGCCTCGCCCCGCGCCGCGAGGTCGTCACCTTCCGCAGCCAGATCGTCTACCAGAGCGTGCACAAGGACGTCCTCGAACGTCTCGGCGACGACTGAGCGCCCGGACCGGCCGTCGGCACGTCGCCGCAGCTCAGCCGTCACCCGTCCGCGCAGGCGCGAGGTCGAGCAGGTGCGTGCCGAGGGACAGGTTCTCGTCGTCGACGACGTTGCGCCTCAGCCACTCGGCATACGTCACGCCGCCCGCCCGGCACCGGGCGTAGAGGCCGTTCATCGTCACGGTGTGGGCCGTGGTGTGCCGCCTGGTGTCGTGGCCCCAGTCGGTGAGGAAGTACTCGTACCGCAGCCCGGAGTCCGCGAGGCGCGCCATGGTCGCCCGTGTGGCGGCGGACCAGTCGTCGATGAACGCGTCCGTGGCCGTCGAGCGGCCGTCGATCGCGGCACCGAACCGGGTGAGGGTGTCGTCGAAGAGCGTGTTGGCGTGCAGGTACGTGATGTCGGAGCGGGGGCCGTCGGCGCGGCGCGTGAGAGCGTCCTCGTAGAGCTCCGTCCGCACCTCGAACCCGAGGCGCCGGGCCGCGTCGGCCCGCCAGACGCCGTCGACCAGCTCGGGCCAGCGCGGCGAGCGCAGACCGACCCCGTCCGAGAGGCAGTAGACCTGCGCGCCGGCGAAGTGGTCGGCGACGAGGGGCGCGTAGAACGCCGCACCCCACCCGCCGGAGCTCTCCCCGGACACCAGCACCTTGCCCGGGTGGGGGACGTTCTCGAACACCCACCGGAGCGCAGCCATGACGTTGTTCTGCCCGTTGTGCCGCACGTCGAACGACCCGCGCCGCACGCTGTACGTGCGGACGGTGTCGCCGACGTGCATGTCGCCGGTCGAGTAGGGGACGTACACGATCGTCCAGTCCCGGAACGCGTTCGACGCGTCCCGCCGGTCCGCCAGGCCGGTGAGGCCCGCCGGGAAGAGCCGGGTGAGGGACCGGAACCAGAAGGCGCGCAGGTCGCGGGTGTACCCGCGGGCGACCCGCAGCGGGGTGATCGGGCGCGCGGCCGAGTGGTCGTCCCAGCACGCACCGCCGCCGGAGAAGTGGACGACGAGGTTCGGCGAGCTGCCTCGCCGCACGTACAGGCCGTACTCCGACCCGTCGCCGCTGACCGCCGTCGGCCCGAGCGGCACCATGTGCCAGGCGCGGTCCGAGACCTCGGCGAGCGTGCTCACGCGGCCGGGTCGGCGGAAGTGGACGAGGTACAGGTACGCGGCGACCAGCAGCACGGCCCCGAGGAGCGTCGCGACCGTCGGCCACGGGTACCGGACGAGGCACCACACCACCGCGGCACCGAGGACCGCGGCGAGGACCATCCGGGCTGTCTTCATGTCATCCGTCCGTTCCACGCCGACGACCGACGTGGCCGGCGTCACCGCGCTGTTTGGTTATCGGGTATATCAGTACACCGAGTTACCTTAATGCGATGACGGGCGCCGCGCCAGAGCTACCCTGGGCGCCGTGAGCGCGATGCCGCCGGGACGGCGGGAACGGAAGAAGGCGGCGACCCGGGCGGCGATCCTCGAAGCGGCCCGCGCCCTGTTCCTCGAGCGCGGGTTCGACCAGGTCAGCGTCCGGGAGGTCGCCGAGCGCGCCGACGTCACACCGAAGACGGTCTTCGCGCACTTCTCCCGCAAGGAGGCCCTCGTCTTCAGCGACGAGGACGAGCGCCGTGACCGACTCGTCGCGGCGGTCGCCGAGCGCACCCCGGGCACGTCCATCTCGGAGGCGCTCGCGGAGCACTTCCGCGCCGAGCTCGCGGCGCTGCGCACCGAACCGCAGAAGCAGGTCGTCGAGCTCATGCGGGCGACCCCCTCGCTCGTCGAGCACGCCGAGCGGATGTGGCTCCGCCAGGAGGACGCGCTGTCCGACGCGATCGCCCGCGCGCTCGACGCCCCCGACCCCACGGCCGAGATCCGTCTCTACGCGCGCTTCGCCCTGCAGGTCCAGCTCCACGCGAGCCGCGAACCCGACCCGGACGCGGCGATCCGCGCCGGCTTCGAGCTCCTCGACCGCGGCTGGGACCGCTACCTCGAGGACGTCTAGCGTCACGGCCGTCACGGCGTGCCGAGCGAGCGCGGCGCGCGCCCGGGCAGCGTCGTCCTGCACCTCCACCGCGCCTGCGGCTACCGTTCCGACATGTCCGACATGACGCCGTCCGGCCTCCTCGTGCGAGCCGCCGTCCTCGACGACGCCGACCGGCTCGGTCTCGTCCACCACACGTCGTGGGTCGAGACGTTCACGGGCATCGCGAGCCCCGCGTTCTGGCAGAGCGTCTCGGTGGAGCGGAGCGTGGAGATCTGGCGGCGGCTGCTCACCGAGGGCCTGGACGCCACGGTCGCGGAGGTGGACGGGGTCGTCGTCGGCCTGGCCGTCGTCGCCGACGCGCAGGCACGCCACGGCGTGCCGCCCGCCCGCGAGCGCGAGCTGTCGAACCTCTACGTGCTCGCGGCGCACCACGGGGCGGGCGTCGGCCAGGCGCTGCTCGACGCGGTCCTCCCGGCGGGCACGCCTGCTCAGCTGTGGGCCGCGCGGGACACGCCACGGGCGCAGCGCTTCTACGCCCGCAACGGCTTCACGCCCGACGGTGTCACCGACGACGGCTCGTCGTTCGGCGGCATCGCGGCGGTGCGCCTCGTGCGCTGACGGCCTCGTGGCCGATGAGCCCCGCCCTCGGCGGAGGTCACCATCCCGTCGGCGCGCACCGAGCCGTCGCGGTGAGTCCGACCGTCCTGCTGCCACTCCAGCGCCCCGGAGTCCCACATGAAGCTCCTGCTCACGTCCGGCGGGGTCACGAACCCGTCGATCCACGCCGCTCTCGAGCGGCTGCTCGGCAAGCCCGTCGGCGAGTGCCACGCGCTGTGCATCCCGACGGCGCAGTGGGGGCACCCGATGTGCGGTCCGGGTTCGGCGCGCGGCTTCGTCTCCGCCGACCCGCCGGGCCGGCACCTCACCGGCCTGGGGTGGGCGTCGGTCGGGCTGCTCGAGCTCACCGCGCTGCCGACGATCGGCGCGGAGCGCTGGGAGCCGTGGGTGCGGGCGGCCGACGTGCTGCTCGCCGACGGCGGTGACGCGACGTACCTCGCCCACTGGATGCGCGAGTCGGGCCTGGCGGGCCTGCTGCCCTCGCTCACGGACACCGTCTGGGTCGGCATCAGCGCAGGCAGCATGGTGATGACGCCGCGGATCGGCGGCTACTTCGTCGAGTGGGCGTCGGCACCGGACGACCGGACCCTCGGGATGGTCGACTTCTCCCTGTTCCCGCACCTCGACGCCTTCCCGACGAACACCCGGGCGCACGCCGAGCGGTGGGCCGCCGACCTCGACGTCCCGGCCTACGCGATCGACGAGCAGACCGCCGTGGTGGTCGTCGACGGTGCCGTCGAGGTGGTCTCGGAAGGGACGTGGATGCGGCTGCGGTAGCCATCGCGGGCTGGGCAACGGGCACCCCTTGATCGAGGACCCTTTGTGACATGAATTCAGGTCATGACGACGACCTCCCTCGCGAACGTCAAGGCGCACCTGTCCCGGTACGTCGACTCGGTCCACGACACCCACGAGCGAGTGACGATCACCCGCAACGGTGAGCCGGCCGCCGTGCTCATGTCCCCGGACGACCTGGCATCCCTCGAGGAGACGATCGCGATCCTGTCGGACCAGGCCGCGATGGCCGAGGTGCGCGAGGCCGACGCCGCGGTGGCGGCCGGGGACGTCACCCCGCTGGCCGAGGTCCTGCAGCGCCTCCGCGAGGGCGAGTGACCTACGAGGTCGTCCTGGCGCCGCCGGCGCGACGAGCCCTGGCGACGGGACTGCCACCCTCGGTCGCGGCGGCCGTCGTCGCGTTCCTGTCGGGCCCGCTCGCGGAGGACCCGTTCCGGGTGGGCAAGCCGCTGCGCAACGAGCTCGAGGGCACGTGGTCCGCACGCCGAGGCGAGTACCGCGTCATCGACACGATCCATGCCCGCGTGGTCACCGTCACCGTGCTGACGATCGCGCACCGTCGGGACGCCTACCGCCCGTGACCGGGCGCGGGTGGGCGCGTCCCGCCCACGCACCCTGCGCGCGGTCAGGCCGATGACTTCTCGGCCCGCTGAGGTCGATACCCGTCCCGTCGAATCGCCTGCGGATCCGGCCCGGTCTTGACCTGGAGCGCGCTCCAGGTTGCACGCTCAAGGGCATGGACACCACGCAGCGCACCCCCGAGCCCGTCCTCGGGGCCATGTACTTCGGCACACGCTTCGACGACGCGCTCTCGGCGGACCTGCTCGACGCGTTCCTCGACCTCGGCGGCCGGTGGGTCGACACCGCGAACTGCTACTGCTTCTGGGAGGACCCGTCGGGCGTCGGCGGGCAGAGCGAGCGCACCCTCGGCCGCTGGTTCGCCTCGCACGCGGGTGGACGGGAGCGCGTGCGGCTGGCGACGAAGGTCCGCCACCAGCCGCTCGTGCCCCACGAGTGGCCGTCGTCCTCGGAAGGACTGTCCGCCGAGGCGATCGCGCGCGGGTTCGCGGCGTCCCTCGACCGGCTGGGACTGGACTCGGTGGACCTGCTGTGGGCGCACGCGGAGGACCGCGACGTCCCCCTCGTCGAGACGGTCGAGGCGTTCGGCGCGCTCGTCGACGCCGGGCAGGTCGGGCGGCTGGGCGCCTCGAACCACGCCGCGTGGCGGGTCGAGCAGGCACGGGCGATCGCCCGCGAGCGCGGCGTGGAGCCGTGGTCGGCGGTGCAGCTGCGCTACTCGTACGTGTGGCCGCGCCCGGGCGTGACGCTGCCGGAGGGCGGGCACGTGCACGCCGAGCGCGACCAGCTCGACCACGCGCGCACCGAGGGCCTCGACATGTGGGCGTACTCCCCGCTGCTCACCGGCGCGTACGTCCGCGACGACCGCCCGCTGTCGGAGGGGTACGACCACCCCGGCACGTACCGGCAGCTCGCGGTGCTCGCCGAGGTGGCCGACGAGCTCGGCGCGACCCGCAACCAGGTGGTGCTCGCGTGGCTCCTCGCGCAGGGCGTCAGCCCGATCCTCGGCGTGAGCTCGCTCGACCAGCTCACCGAGGCCATGGCCGCCCGGGACCTCGACCTGCCCGACGAGATCCTCGCGCGTCTCGACGCCGCGGTCTGACGGACGCCACGATGGCTCCCATGACGGGGTACGCACCGGGTGAGGTCGCCGAGCGCACCGGCCTCACCGTGGACACGCTGCGCTACTACGAGCGCGAGGGCCTCGTCGGCCCGGTCGCGCGGTCGGCCGGCGGGCAGCGCCGGTACGACGACGCCGACATCGCGTGGATCGGGCTGGTGACGTGCCTGCGCGACGCCGGCCTCGGCATCGCCGAGCTGCGGCGGTTCACCGAGCTGCTGCGCACCGAGGCCGGTGCGGACGACAGGGTCGCGTTCCTGCGGGCCCGCCGCGCCGAGCTCGAGGAGCAGGCCCGGCGGATCCTCGCGGCCGTGGCGGTGCTCGACGGGAAGATCGCGCACTACGCGCAGGAGGGCTGACCGCCGCGCCCAGGGCGGCCCTCCCCGCTGCCCGTCGGCCCCCGACTTCTCAGACGACGCGTTCGCGCACGTGCCACAGCACCCGCCCGTGCTCGCCGTCGGTCACCCGGTCGACGGTGAAGCCGCCGAGCTTGGCGAGGACGCGCAGCGACGCGGCGTTCGACTCGAGCACCGTCGCCCAGACCCGCTTCCGGCCCGTCGCGAAGACGGCGTCGAGGACGGTGCGCGCGGCCTCGGTCGCGTAACCGTGGCCGTGCGCGGCGGGCAGCAGCTCGTACGCGAGCTCGGGCTCCTCGACGGTGCAGCGTCCGACGACCAGCCCGACGTACCCGACGGGCGCGGACCCGTCCCGCGGGCGCAGGACGTACACGCCGATCCCGTGGCGGCGCGTGAGCTCGTGCATCCGCGCGACGCGGTCCCACGCCTCCTCGACCGTCACCGGGCCTGCACCGCGCGCGCTGAACATCTCCGCCAGCCACGGGGCGTCCGACCTCTCCTCCGGGGTGAGCACGAACCGCTCGGTGACGAGCCTGTCGGGCATGTGGCTGAAGGTCATCGCCCGAGTCAACACCGACCGCTCGCCCCACCGACAGGGCTGGCCGCTCGCCCGCCGGTCCTCACGCCGCAGCCGGCGTCGACCCGTCCCACCCGTCAGCGGAACGGCGAGGTGAGCGGCACCTCCGCGTCGGGCTCGTGCGTGATCCGGTTGCGCAGGTCACGGCGCGTGAGCTCGATGACCCACATCCAGGCCGCGTGCCCGAAGAGCTCCGACCCGTGCTCGGCCAACGGCTGGTCCCACAGCGGCGGGACCACCCCGAGCGCCGGCATGAGCAGCCAGTGCCACAGGACCCACACGACGAGGCCGTACGCGACGCCCTGCCACAGCTTGATCCGCGGCCACTGCTCCGCGACGACGCAGTAGATGACCGCGAACCCGATGGAGAAGCCGAAGTGCATGAGGAAGCTGAACCACGGCAGCGCGTTCCCGCTGAACTCGTACGTGGCGTGCGTGATGTCCGGCGGGACGCCGAACAGCTCCGCGAAGGCCTGCGGCGGGTTGGTCGCGTTGCGCTCCGGGGTGCGCGGCGGGAACGGCACCTCCCAGCCGAACTTGACGATCGCGCCGATGCACCCGGTGATGATCCCGACGAGCACGGCCGTGGCGTACCGCCGCCGGGCGGGGTCCGTCACGCCACGTCGCACCCTTACACCCTGCTCGCTCATGCCTCTGCCCCCCGAGACGCGCTCCCCTGGGTTCGGACGCTAGCCGCGGACGGTGCGGGCCGCCTCGCGAGGCCCGTGCTCACCGGGCCGTGGGGACCTCCGGGTACGACCGTGGCACGAGCCGCACGGCGGCACCCGGCGCGACCGTCAGGCCGAGGGACAGGGTCGCCAGCACGCGCGCGACCTCGGGTGCCGCCAAGGACCCCTGGCGCTCGAGGACGAGGTGGACGCGCCCGTGAGCACGCTCCGCCCGGTGCAGCGCGACGACGCTCGTCGAGACCGGCGTGTGCCGCGCGAACCGCGCACGGGCGGCCGCCTCGTCGGCGTGCACGAGCCACACGACGTCGACCGCGTCGGCGAGCTCGGCGCGCAGGCCGTCGGCCCGCCAGTGCGCGGGCGCGTCCGCCGCCCCGGTGACGTGCCGCGACCGGTTGGCCGAGGTGATGGTGAGCAGCCCTCCGGGCACGGCGTCCGCCGCCGCCGCGAGGAACCGCTGCGAGGGGCAGGCGTCCCCCGGCACGATGACCTGCGCGGTCGTCGTCGGCCCGTCCGTCGCCGTCAGCCCGGGCGGGACGTGCGCCGCGGCCGGCCCACGGAAGCCGATCGGCCCGATCGAGGTGAGCGCCGCGACGACGTCCTCGACGAGCCCCCGGGACAGGCAGGCCGGGAGCCGCGCGAGGTCGACGGCGTCGAGGACCCGACCGGTGGGTGCGGTGAGGCTCCCCGTCTGCCCACGCGGCCGCCCCTTGAGGGCGTTGACCCGCTGCACGGCGTCGCCGCGGGCGGTGAGCGCGTAGAGGTTCGCGAAACCGTGCGCGACGAGCCGCCCCTCGGCGAGCAGGCGTGCCGCGAGCGCGGCGTCGTCGGGTCGGTCGAGGACGAGGCGTGCGGGGTCGTCGGGCATGGCGGTCCTCCCGGGCTCTCCTGGGAGGAGCACACGGCCGGCCGACGGATACCGGCACCGGTCGGTGACGTCCTGGGCCGGGCGGGGCATCGACACCGGGCGGGGCGGGTCGCAGGATGACCCCGTGCGCCACCTCCCCGCCGTCGCGGTCACCGGCCTGCTCGTCGCCCTCGCGTCGTCGGCCTGCTCCACGGGCCCGTCGTGCACCGGCGCGTTCACGGCCGACATGCCGGCGGACGTCGCGGGAGCGCCGGACCCGCGGGCGGCCCTGGACGAGTGGCTGGACGGCACCGCCCCCGTCGGCGAGGCCCCCGCGTCCGCTCCCCGCGACGGCTGGGAGGAGACGGGGACCGGTGACGGCTCGGTCGTGTGGGAGAGCGGCGACTGGCGGGTGACCGTCTGGCGCACGACGCAGGACGAGTGGGTCGTGACGACGCTCGAGTGCGTCTGAGCGACGCGGTCGGCCGCGAGGGGCCCGGGTGCCCGCGACGACACGACACCCCTGCGGTTGCCGCACGCGTCACGGGCGCGCGCCGGTCACCCCGCTCGTACCGGTGTGCGACCCGGGGGCGTCCGCGCCCTCCGCCGCCTCGTTCGCCGGGCTGTGCGCCAGCACGACGCACGCGGCCACCGCCGCGACGAGCGCGAGCACGACCGGCACCGCCCACCCGCGCCGGACCGTGTCCCCGAGGACGACGACGCCGACCACCCCGGGCACGAGCACCTCGACGACGGACGACAGCGCGGCGGTGCCGCCGGCCGAGCCACGCTCGAGCGCCCGCAGGTAGGTGACGACGCCGACCGCCCCGCACACGAGGACGACGACGGCGAGGGGCTGCAGGACGGCGGCGAGCAGGTCGCCGGAGGCGTGCGCGCCGCGGGCCGCGACCGCTGCGCCGGAGTAGCCGAGCCCCGCGACCACCGTGAGGAGGGCCCCGCCCCCGCGGGCGTACGCGGCTGCGGCCACCACGACGAGCGCACCGGACGCGAGGAGCATCCCGGTGACGAACCCCCGCGGCGGCGTGACGGCCGGTTGCTCGCCGGCCCCGCCGGCGACGACGACGAGCACGACGACGACGACCGCCACCGCCACGACGTCCCGCCGTCGCGTGCGGGCACCGAGCACGAACCGCGCGAGCACGACCGTGACGACGACCGACGACGCCTGGATCGACTGCACCGCGAACAGCGGCAGCCGGTCGAGCGCGAGCAGGGACAGCAGCCAGGCGACGCCGTCGAGGACGAGCGCACCGAGCACGAGCGGCTGCCGCAGCGCGCTCACCCCCGGGGAGCGCCGGGTGCCGACGGCCTCGAGGACCGTGCTCACCCCGTACCCGACGGCGGCTGCCACCGCCGCCAGGAGGGCCGCGGTCACGGTCGCCGCTGGGGACGGACGAACGGGAACGCGAGCGTGTCGCGGATCGTCCCGCCGACGAGCGTCATGACGACGCGGTCGACGCCGATGCCGACGCCGCCGGTCGGCGGCATGCCGAACTCGAGGGCGTCGAGGAAGTCCTCGTCGAGCTCCATGGCCTCGGGGTCGCCGGCTGCGGCGAGCACCGACTGCTCGGTGAGGCGCCGACGCTGCTCGACGGGGTCGGTGAGCTCGGAGTACGCGGTGCCGAGCTCGGCGCCGAACGCGACGAGGTCCCAGCGCTCGGCGAGGCGCGGGTCGCTGCGGCTCTGGCGGGTGAGCGGCGAGGTCTCGACGGGGAAGTCGGTGTAGAACGTCGGTTCGACGGTCTGCCCCTCGACGAACCTGTCGTACAGCTCGGAGACGAGCGCGCCGTGCGTCTCGGTCGGCTCCCACGCCACCCCGAGGGTGCGGCACAGCGCCTGCAGCTCGGGCAGCGGCAGGTCGGGCGAGACCTCGCGCCCGACCGCACGGGACACCGCCTCGTGGACCGTGACGACCGGCCAGGGACCGTCGAGGCGCACGACCTCACCTCCGGCCCGTCGGGCCACCGGCTCGCCGTGCACCGCGACCGCCGCGGCGACGATCAGCTCGCGCGTGAGCTCGCGCATCGTCGTGTAGTCCCCGAACGCGTCGTACGCCTCCATCGACGTGAACTCCGGGTTGTGCGTCGCGTCGACGCCCTCGTTGCGGAAGTTCCGGCCGAGCTCGAAGACCTTCCCGACGCCGCCGACCATGAGCCGCTTGAGGAACAGCTCGGGTGCGATGCGCAGGTAGAGGTCGAGGTCGTACGCGTTGATGTGCGTGGTGAAGGGCCGCGCGTTCGCCCCGCCGTGGACGCGCTGGAGGATCGGTGTCTCGACCTCGACGAACCCGCGGGCGACGAGCGACGTGCGGATCGACCACACCGCCGTCGACCGGGCCCGCAGCAGCGCCGTCGCCGTGTCGTGCAGCGCGAGGTCGACGTGCCGCAGCCGCACCCGGGCCTCGGGGTCGGTGAGGCCGCGACGCTTGTCCGGCGGCGGCACGAGCGCCTTGGCGGCCATCCGCCAGGAGCGCACCGCGACGCTCAGCTCACCGCTGCGGCTGTGCGTCATCGGCCCGGTGACGGACACCTGGTCCCCCAGGTCGACCGTGCGGCGCCACAGGTCGAGCCCGGCCGTGCCGGACGTGGTGAGCATCGCCTGCACCTCGTCGACGCCCTCCCGGAGCACCGCGAACACCACCCCGCCGAGGTCGCGCAGCCGCACGACGCGCCCGACGACCGAGACCTCCGGGCCGTCGAGCACGACGGTGCGCGCGGCACCGACGGTGTGGGTGCGCGGCACGGTGACCGGGTACGGGTCCGCGCCGGCGGCGCGCAGCCGGTCGAGCTTCGCGTGGCGGACGCGCTCCTGCTGCGTGAGCCGGCGCGGGGGCGGCCGCACCG
>JAEXEM010000236.1 GCA_023401045.1 Actinomycetes bacterium | reverse complement strand
GCGCGGATCGCCGCGGTGCGTGCCGCCTCGGCCTCCTGCTCGGCCGCGTACCGGCGGGCCTCTGCCTCCTGGGCGGCCTCGTACTTGCGGGCCTCGGCGGGCTTGCGGACCTCCGTCTGCAGCTCCTGCTCGCGTAGCGCGGCCCGGCGCTGCGCGACGAGCTCCTGCTGCTCGAGCACGGCCTGCTGCGCCTCCGCCTCGGCACGCTCCTGGGCGGCCGCGGCCTCGGCCTGCGCGGTGGCGGTCTCACGGGCGATCTGGGCGTTGCGCAGCGCGAGCGCCTTGTTCGACTCGGCGATCTGGACCGCGGCCTCGTTCGACCGCTGCGTGCTCTCCTGACGGGCCTGCGCCTCCGCGATCTCGGCGTCGCGGGCGACGGCCGCCGCGCGCGGGCGACCGAGGTTGCGGATGTACTCCCCGGTGTCCTCGACGGTCTGGATCTCGAAGTTCTCGAGCACGAGGCCACGCTCGGCGAGCATCGGCACCGCGATGTCCTTGACCTCCTTCGAGAACTCCTGCCGCTCGTAGAGGATGGACTCGACCGTGAGCGTCCCGGCGATGGTGCGCAGGACACCGACGAGCACCTCGCTCGTCTGCTGCTCGATGACCTGCTCCTGGCTGCGCCCGGCGAACCGCTGCGCCGCGGCACGCACCATGCGCTCCGTGCCGCCGACCTTGACGACAGCGATGCTGCGCAGCGTCACCCCGACGCCGCTCTTCGTCGTCGCGTCCTCGGCGGCGACGGGGAAGCTCTGGGACGCGAGCGACAGCCGGACGACGTGCTCGAAGATCGGCTTGACGAACGTGCCGCCCCCGATGACGACACGCTGGCCCGACAGGTCCGTCGTCTCCTCGCCCGTCTCGGGGTTGATGACGGGGGTCCCGCGCTTGCGGCCGGTGATGATGAGCGCCTCGTCCGGGGTGGCGATCTTGAACCGCACCTTGGCGTAGATCGCGCCGACGACGGCGAGGACCACGAGGGCGCCGACGACGAGGGGGACGAGGACGAACAGCTCGAGGCTCACCGGGGGCTCCTCAGCTCGGGCCCCCGCTCCGGGAGGCGGTCGTGACGCGGACGGGGGCCCGCTCGTGCCGCCGGGCGCGGGTCCGTCCGCGGCGGTCGCACGCACTCTAGGGGGCGCAGCGCCGGCCGCGTGCCCGGTTCGCCCGATCGGACCGCGCGCCCGCGGTCCGCGACGGGACGGAGGTCCCGACCGGACCCGGTAACGCCGGTCGCGGCGTGGTCCAGGACACACTCCGAGGACTTTCATCCCACGTTTCTGCACCCCCTGCTCCCTAACGTCGGAGTCAGCGCCGGACCTGGTCCGGCGGGCCGAGTTCGCATCACGGATCGGGGAGTCAAGGTGTCCGAGACCACGAAGAAGAGCACCCGCGCGAAGAGCGCGGCCGAGCCTCCGGCCGAGGCACCCGCCGCCGCCCCCACCCCGCTCGGGGTCACGGACACCGACGCCGTCGCGCAGGAGGTCGACGCCCTCGTCGCCCGTGCGACGAAGGCGCTCGCCGAGTTCGCGGCGATGACCCAGGAGGACGTCGACCGGTTCGTCGCCAAGGGCGCGGTCGCGGCCCTCGACCAGCACGGCGTGCTCGCGAAGATGGCGGTCGACGAGACCGGCCGCGGCGTCTTCGAGGACAAGGCCGTGAAGAACATCTTCGCGTGCGAGCACGTGACGAACTCGATGTCGAGCCTCAAGACCGTCGGCGTCATCAACGTCGACGAGCTCAACGGGATCACCGAGATCGCCGAGCCCGTCGGCGTCATCGCCGGCATCACCCCGGTGACGAACCCGACCTCGACCGCGATCTTCAAGTCGCTCATCTCGCTCAAGACCCGCAACCCGATCGTCTTCGCGTTCCACCCGAACGCGCAGCGCTCCTCGCTCGAGGCCGCGCGGGTCGTGCGTGACGCCGCGGTGGCCGCGGGCGCCCCGGAGCACTGCATCCAGTGGATCGAGACCCCGTCACTCGCCGCGACCGGCGCCCTCATGAACCACCCGGGCGTCGCCACGATCCTCGCGACCGGCGGCAACGCGATGGTCAAGGCCGCGTACTCCTGCGGCAAGCCCGCCCTCGGCGTCGGCGCCGGCAACGTCCCCGCGTACGTCGAGAAGACCGCCAAGCTCGCCCGCGCGATCAACGACATCGTGCTGAGCAAGGCGTTCGACAACGGCGTCATCTGCGCCTCGGAGCAGGCCGCCATCCTCGACGACGAGATCTACGACGCGGCGATGGTCGAGTTCGCCAAGCTCCACGCCTACCGCGCGACCCCGGCGGAGAAGGCCAAGCTCGAGCAGTTCATCTTCGGCGTCGAGGCCGGCGGCGAGAACTGCGGCGGCGCGAAGCTCAACCCGGCGGTCGTCGGGAAGTCGCCGGTCTGGATCGCCGAGCAGGCGGGCTTCACGGTGCCCGCCGACACCTCGATCATCCTCGCCGAGGTGAGCGGGGTCGGCCCGCACGAGCCGCTCACCCGCGAGAAGCTCTGCCCCGTCCTCGCGGTGCTGCGCGCGACCTCGACGGAGGAGGGCTTCGCGCTCGCCGAGCAGATGGTCGAGTTCGACGGCCTCGGCCACTCCGCCGCGATCCACACCCGCGACGAGGCCCTCACCGTCGAGTTCGGCAAGCGCGTCAAGGCGATCCGCGTCATCTGCAACGCGCCGTCCTCGCTCGGCGGCATCGGCGACATCTACAACGCCTTCATCCCCTCGCTCACCCTCGGCTGCGGCTCCTACGGCCACAACTCGGTGTCGAACAACGTGTCGGCGGTCAACCTCATCAACGTCAAGCGCGTGGGCCGGAGGAACAACAACTTGCAGTGGTTCAAGGTCCCCGCCAAGACGTACTTCGAGCCCAACGCCATCCGCTACCTCGCGGACATGGCCGGCATCGAGCGCGTCACCATCGTCACCGACACGACGATGACGACCCTCGGGTTCGTCGACAAGGTCCTCGACGTGCTGCGCCGCCGCTCGAACAACATCGCGGTGCAGATCATCGACGAGGTCGAGCCCGAGCCGTCGGTGCGCACGGTCCAGAAGGGCGCCGCGAACATGCGGCACTTCAAGCCGGACACGATCATCGCGCTCGGCGGCGGCTCGCCGATGGACGCCGCGAAGGTCATGTGGCTGCTGTACGAGCACCCGGAGATCGTCTTCTCCGACCTCAAGCAGAAGTTCTTCGACGTCCGCAAGCGTGCGTTCAAGTTCCCGGTGCTCGGCGACCTCGCCAAGCTCGTCTGCATCCCGACGACCTCGGGCACGGGTGCGGAGGTGACGCCGTTCGCCGTCATCACCGACACCGAGGCCGGCAAGAAGTACCCGCTGGCGGACTACGCGCTCACGCCGACCGTCGCGATCATCGACCCGGTCCTCACCTCGAAGATGCCGCGGTCGCTGGCCGCGGACTCCGGGTTCGACGCGCTCACCCACGCCACGGAGGCGTTCGTCGCGGTCTACGCGAACGACTTCACCGACGGCATGGCCCTGCAGGCGATCCGCCTCATCTTCGACAACCTCGCGCAGTCGGTGAACGGCGACCCGGCCGACCCGGCGACGCAGGACGCCCGCGAGAAGATGCACAACGCCGGGACGATCGCCGGCATGGCGTTCGGCAACGCGTTCCTCGGCATCGTCCACGCGATGGCGCACGTCATCGGCTCGACGTACCACCTCGTGCACGGCCGGACGAACGCCACCCTGCTGCCGCACGTCATCCGGTACAACGGCACCGTCCCGACCAAGCTGACGAGCTGGCCGAAGTACGAGTCCTACGTCGCCCCGGAGCGGTTCCAGCAGATCGCGCAGATGCTCGGTCTGCCGGCCGCCACCCCGGCCGAGGGCGTCGAGTCGTACGCGCTGGCGGTCGAGGCGCTGCGCGCCAAGGTCGGCATCCCGTCGTCCTTCCAGGCGCAGGGCGTCGACGAGCAGGAGTTCATGGCCCGCCTCGACGAGGTCGCCATGGGTGCCTACGAGGACCAGTGCGCCCCGGCCAACCCCCGCATGCCGATGATCGACGACATGAAGGACATCATGACCGCGGCCTACTACGGCACGTCGCTGGAAGACGTCCGTGGCCGCCGCGAGCGGCCGGGGGCCTGACCGACTCCCCGACGGTCGGGCGCTCCCCCACGAGCGCACCCCCGTCCCGCTCCGACGCCCCCGCCGACCTCGTCGGCGGGGGCGTCGTCGTCCCCTGACCTGCGTGGATGAGCCCTCAATGAGGACGGCGCGCGCGTCCCGGCGCTGCGCGGCAGACTGACGGTCCGCAGCCGCCCCGCGCCCCCTCGCCGGGCGGTCGGACCCGCCGACCTCAGGAGGATCACCGTGGTCTCCCCCCGCACGACCGTGCCGCGCCGCACGTCCCCCGCCGCCGCCGTCCGCCGCCCGCGCCCGGGT
>JAEXEM010000226.1 GCA_023401045.1 Actinomycetes bacterium | reverse complement strand
CCGGGGGGGGCCCCCCCCGGGGGGGGGGGGCCCCGCCTCGTGCCGTCGGCGACCGGAAGGGTCAGGCGGGCGTCGCCGCCAGGCCCGATGCCACGTCCTTGACGCGGGCGACGACCCGGTGAGCCGGCAGGATCGATGCGCGCTCGTCGTCCGCGTCGACGGTGCCCTCGATGAGGGCGAGGAACCGGTCGAGCTGCGCGGCGAGCGGCTCCTGCGACGTGACGAGCTCGGGGATCTCGATGATCGACTGCTGTCGGTACCCACGGCCGTCATCCGTCGCCGCCTCGCCGGAGACGTGGCGGTGGACGGTGACCCCGCGGCGCAGCAGGTCGACCTCGATGAGGCGGTCGAGCTCGTGGATCGTCAGCGACCGGATCTTGCGCTGCCCGACACGGCTGGCGGAGACGCTGGCGACGGCTCCCGAGTCGAACTTCAGCAGGGCCTCCACGACGTCCTCCGCGCCGGGGACGGACGACGGGTGGTACTGCCCGACGACCGCCTCGATGTGGCTGACGTCGCCGTCGAGGGTCTGCAGCGCGAGATCGACGTCGTGGACGAGGAGGTCCCACGAGACACCGGTCCGGATGCGAGGTGCGTACGGGGAGTGCCGCACGGCGGTGACGTGGATCGGGGCGTCGATGACGCTCCGAGCCGTGAGGACCGCCGGGTTGTAGCGCTCCAGCAGTCCGCACATCATCGGGACCCCACGCTTCTGCGAGAGCTCCACGATCTCGACCGAGCGCTCGAGCTCGTCGGTCACGGGCTTCTCGACGAGCAGCGGTACGTCCGCCTCGAGGACCTGGGTAGCGAGCTCGGCGTGCGCCTCCGTGGCGGCGGCCACGATGACGCCGTCGACATCGGAGAGGTCGCCGAGCTCGGGGCGCCAGGTGGAACCGAAGCGCTCGGCGAGCGCCTCGCCCTGCTCCTTGCGGGGGTCGACGACGGCGACGAGCGTCGCGCCGGGGTGCTGCGCCGTCACGCGTGCGTGCAGCGAGCCCATCGACCCTGCACCGACGACGACGATGCGTGCGGTGGCCAACGCTCAGCCCTCCATGATCGAGCGGACGGTGTCGACGATGTGCTTGACGTCGTCCTCACCCACGCGCGGGTGGACGGGGAGCGACAGCACCTCGGTGACGACCTGGGCCGCGTTGGGGACGTCGGCGATGCGGACGCGGGGGTGCGCGCGGTAGGTCTCGTAGTCGAAGACGAGCTTCGGGTAGTAGATGCCGCTGCCCACGCCGGCCTCCGTGAGACGGGCGACGAGCTCGTCGCGGCTCACACGCGCCTGGGGGGTGACCCGCACCGTGTACTGGTGCCAGACGTGCGAACGGCCCGGCAGCTCACGCGGGACCACGAGCCCCGGCACACCCTCAAGACCCACGGTGAGCGCCGCCGCGTTCGCCTTGCGGCGGGAGACTGTCTCGCTGTAGCGGTCGAGCTGGGGCAGGGCGACCGCCGCCTGGAGGTCGGTGAGCCGGTAGTTGTGGCCGGCGACCTCGTACTGGTAACGGGCGCGCATGCCCTGGTTGCGGAGCACCCGAAGGCGGTCGGCGACGTCGGCGTCATCGGTCGTGATGATCCCGCCCTCGCCCGTCGTGAGGTTCTTCGTGCCGTAGAACGAGAAGCACCCGATGCCGAAGCTCCCCGCAGCGCGACCGTGGAGCGTGGCGCCGTGCGACTGTGCCGAGTCCTCGACGAGCGTGAGACCACGGCGGGCAGCGAGGTCGGCGAACACGTCCGCCTGTGCCGTCTGGCCGTACAGGTGCACCGGCATGACGACGCGAGTGCGGTCGGTCACCGCGGCCTCGGCGGCCGCCGGGTCGAGGTTGAAGTCGTCGAGCGAGATGTCGGCGAAGGTGGCGGTCGCGCCGGCCTCGAGGATGGCGTTGAGCGTCGCGACGAAGGTGAACGGGCTGGTGACGACTTCGTCGCCCGGCTCGAGGTCGAGCACCTGCAGCGCCGCGACGAGCGCCGTCGTGCCGTTGTTCACGGCCACGGCGTGACCGACGCCCGTCAGCTCGGCGAAGCGTCGCTCGAACTCGGCGACGACCGGCCCCTGGGCGATCATGCCGGAACGCAGGACCTTGAGGACCTCGGCCTCGACCTCAGGGCCAAGGACGACGGTGGAGATGGGGATCACGAGAAGCCTCGACTTCAAGGGGGTGGATAGGTCGCCGCCGACGGTACCAGCGCCGTGGCCGGACTCGCCGGGACCGCGGTACGTGACGCGTGCGCCAGCGGTTAACCTGTAGTGCGCATCGGGCGACGGAGGAACATGAACACGATCCACGCGACCGCCGTCATCGGAGACGGTGTAGTCCTCGGCGAACGCAACGTCATCGGTCCCCACGCGGTGCTGCTCGGCCCGCTCGAGGTCGGGGACGACAACTGGATCGGCCCCGGTGTGACGATCGGGACCCCGCCGGAGGTCCGCGGCGTCCCGCACGGGGCCCAGTGGGACGCGCCCGCGGGCAGCGGCGTCGTCATCGGCAGCCGCAACGTCCTCCGCGAGCACGTGCTCGTCCACCAGGGGTGGGCGGGACGCACGGTCGTGGGAGACGACTGCTTCATCATGAACAAGGTGTACGTCGCGCACGACACCGTCCTCGGCGACCGTGTGACGTTGGCGTCGACGGTCACCATGGGGGGGCACGTGCGCGTCGGTGCTGGGGCCAACATCGGGATGGGCGCCGTGGTCCACCAGCGCCGCGTCGTCGCACCCGGCGCGATGGTGGGGATGGGCGCCGTGGTGACGCGGGACGTCCCGCCGTTCAGCCTCGTCTACGGCACCCCGGCACGCATCCAGGGAGCGAACGTCGTCGGCATGAGCCGTGCGGGCGTCCCCGACGACGCCGTCGAGGCGGTTCGGGCGGCGTACGCGCGCGGTGACGTGCCGGCCCCGCACGACGCGCCGGACGTGCTCCTCGACCACTTCCTGTGGTGGGAGAAGGAGACGGCCTCGTGACCGTCGACCACCCTGAGGGCGCCGCCGAGGCAGAGGCAGGGAGGGGTGCACCTGCCGCCCCCGGTGTTCGCGCGCGCCTGCTCGTCGTCGTGCGCTGGGCGCTGATCGCACTCGTCGTCGCAGCCGCGACCTGGCAGGTCGTCCGCCAGTGGGACGACGTCTCCGCGACGCTGCGCACGGTCAACGCCCTGTCAGCGGCACTGTCCTTCCTCGCGGTGCTGCTCGGGCTCGCGGCGGGCGCGATGAGCTGGCAGACGCTGCTCGACGACATGGGCCCGCGGGTCGGCCCCGTGCGCGGTGCGCAGGTCCTCCTCGTCGGGCAGCTCGGCAAGTACGTCCCGGGCTCGGTCTGGGCCTACCTGCTCCAGATGGAGCTCGGCAAGCGGTACGGCATCGCGCGGGCGCGGGTGTTCGCGGCGAGCCTGTTCGCCGCCGGTGTCGGTGTCGTCGCCTCCCTCGTCCTGGGCCTGGCCGCGCTGCCCGTGGTGGCCGAGGGGCATCCGGAGCTCCTGTGGCTGTTCGCCCTCCTCCCGGTCGGGCTGGTCTGCCTGCACCCGCGGATCATGACGGCGCTCGCATCCTTCCTCTTCCGGCTCCTGCGCAAGCCGCCACTGGACCACACCCTGCGGGTGTCGGTGGTCGCGCGGTCGTTCGGCTGGGCCGTGACCTCGTACGCGTTCTTCGGCGCGCACCTGTGGCTCCTGGCCAACGCGCTCGTGGACCCGGGACCCACGGCGCTGCTGCTGTGCATCGGTGCCATCGCGATCGGGTTCACCGCCGGCCTCTTCGCCGTCTTCCTCCCGTCCGGCGTGGGGGTGCGTGAGGCGGTGATCGTCGCTGCGCTCGCCACCGTCATGGGCGTCGGGCAGGCCACCGGCATGGCCCTCGCCTCGCGGCTCATCTTCACCGTCGGGGACCTGCTCGTCGCGGGCGCCGCGGGCCTGGTCGCAGTGGTCGTGGGTCGTCGTGCCGCCCGGCTCACGGAGGTCGACGACGCGGCTCGTGAAGCGACCGAAGCCCTCGACGTTCAGATGACCGCGCGGTAGACCGCCACGGTCTGCGACGCGGCAGCCGACCAGGTCGCACTGGCGGCCCGGGCGGCGGAGGCGCGCGAGAGTTCGTCGTGGGCCGGACCGGACGCCTCCCGCAGCGCGTCCGCGATGGCCCCGCTGTCCGTCGGGTCCACCAGCAGCGCGGCGCCGCCCGCCACCTCGGCGCACGCGGTCCCGGCCGACGTGACGACGGGGGTGCCGTGCGCCATCGCCTCGAGCACGGGCATGCCGAACCCTTCACGGAACGACGGGAAGCAGAAGGCCCGCGCGCCGCGGTAGGCGGCGTCGAGGTCGGCCCGGTCGAGACGCCCGAGCACGTGCACCCGCGATGGGTCGAGGCCGGTCGGGAGGTCGGGCATCCGACCCCAGCCCTGCGGTCCCACGAGGGCGAGATCGAGGTCAGCGCCGTCGGCGACCGCCCGGGCGAAGGCGTCGAGCAGCCCGGCGAGGTTCTTGCGGGGCTCGATCGTGCCGCACCACAGCACGTACTCCCGGTGGAGACCGGCGCGCCGGCGCCAGGCCGTGACGTCGTCCACGGTGGGCTGTCCGACCTTGACGCCGTGGGGCACGATGGTGATGCGGTCGGCGGCCACGCCGGCGGCGACGCATTCCTCGGCGGTGGTGGCCGACGGGACGACGACGGCGTCCGCCCGGGACCGCACCCGCTCGAGCGCGCGTCGGAAGAACGCGTTGCCGCGACGGGTGAAGTGCGAGGGGTCGTGGAGAAACGCGACGTCGTGGACGGTCACCACCAGGGGCAGGCGGGTCGCGGGCACCGCCCACGTCGTCGCGTGGACGACCTGCGCGCCGGGCACGAGGCGTTCCGCGTGCGGCCCGCCCACGTGCTGCCACGCGTCGTACAGCACACGCCGCGGCAGCACCGAGTGACGTACCGGGACGGGGAGTCGCCCGTCCTCCGGTGCTGCGCCGTGGCGTGCCGCGAGGCCGACGACGTCGACGTCGGTGCGCTCGGCGAGAGCCTGCAGGAGCTCGGTGACGTAGGTGCCGGAGCCACCCGGCACGGGCTGCCACAGCTGCTCCACGGTCATGGCCACGTGCAGGGGTGAGGAAGCGTCGTGCACCGCGCCAGCCTAGGGCGTGCCCGGGGGCGAGGGCGCATGCGGGAGGATGGGGCCATGCCTCTGCGAGTCCTCCTCGACGCCACCGCCATACCGGCCGACCGCGGCGGCGTCGGCCGGTACGTCGACGACCTGCTGCCCGCACTGGCTGCCGAGGACCTCACCCTCGCTGTCGTGGCCCAGGCGACGGACTGCGAGTCGTTCTCGGCCCGTGTGCCGGGCGCCGAGGTCGTCGCGGTACCCGCCAGGGCGGCGAGCCGGCGTGGCCGCATGCTCTGGGAGCAGACGGGGCTGCCGGCGCTCGCACGGCGCTGGCGCGCTCAGGTCATCCATAGCCCGCACTACACGATGCCCTGGCGCAGCCCGGTGCCCGTGGTCGTCACGTTGCACGACGCGACGTTCTTCAGCCACCCCGACGTGCACGTCCCCCTCAAGCGGCACTTCTTCCGCGCGGCGACGCGACGTGCGGTGCGCAGAGCGGCCGCCCTCGTCGTCCCGTCACAGGCGACGGCCGACGAGGTGCTGCGCTTCGTCGGTGGTGACCGCCGTCGCTTCCACGTCGCTCACCACGGGGTCGACACCGCGCGGTTCCATCCCGTGGGCGACGACGAGCGCCGCCGGGTGGCCGCGTCGTTGGGGATCGAGGGCGTGCCCTACGTCGGGTTCCTCGGCACCCTCGAGCCGCGCAAGAACGTCGCCGCCCTCATCGAGGGCTGGGTGCGGGCCGCCGCTGCGTCACCGGACCCGCCCGCGCTCGTGCTCGCGGGCGGGCGGGGGTGGGACACGGCCGTCGACCCTGCGATCGCAGCGGTGCCACACCACCTCACGCTCGTCCGACCCGGGTACCTGCCGCTCGACGACCTCGCCGGGTTCCTCAGCGGGGCGTCGGTGCTCGCGTACCCGGCCCTCGGGGAGGGCTTCGGCCTGCCCGTGCTCGAGGCCATGGCGTGCGGGGCGACCGTCCTCACGACGCGTGAGCTCTCGCTTCCCGAGGTGGGGGGCGACGCCGTCGCCTACTGCGGGACCGGAGCCGGTGACATCGCCGAGGGTCTGGTGACGTTGCTGGGTGACGAGGGGCGGCGACGCGAGCTCTCCCGCGCGGCCCTCGCCCGGGCCCGGGAGTTCACGTGGGAGCGTTCGGCTGCCACGCACGCGGCGGCGTACCGGGCCGCCGTCGTCTGACCCTCGACCGGTCGAGGGGCAGGCGACGGCGGCCGGTCGGTGCGCCTCCCCGTGGCGTCAGCGCCGCGGTGCATAGAGCCCGACCGACTCCCGGGCGCCCCGGAAGGACCAGCCTGCGGACGCGGGCAGCTCGGCCACCGGCGCGGGGGCCGCGGCACGGCGTCCGTCCACGAGTCGGTGGGCCCAGACGATCATCCCGCCGGTCGGCTGCTCGTGGACGCTCACGAGGTCGTCGCGCCCGTCCCCGTCGGTGTCCGCCGCCGCCTGTCGCGAACCCGCGAAGCTCCAGCCACCGGTGCGCAGGTCGTCGACGACCGTGGGGGTGCCGAACTGCTGCCCGCCCGCAGAGGTCCCGCGGTGCCACACGAGGATCCCGCCGGCCGGTTGCACGTGGACCGTGACGAGCTCGGCCCGTCCGTCGCCGTCGGTGTCGGCGAGCAAGTCGCGGCTGCCGTCGAACGACCAGCCCTCGGCTGCCGGCGCGGTGGCCGAGGCTGCTGCCGCGACCGCGAAGGACGTGCCCGTGCTGCGCCACGTCGTCCAGGCGACGGCGGTGGTCGCGGCGCTGGGGCGGGCGGTGACGACGAGGTCGTGCCGTCCGTCACCGTCGACGTCCCCGAGCATGAAGCGGCTGTCGACGAACGGTCGGGCGCCTTGCGCCGGGCGGGACCCGGCCGGCAGGCCGAGGTCGGGACCCTCCGACGCCCACAGCACGGGGTCGGCCAGCCCGCTGCCGGTGCCCCGGTGCACCCAGACGTTGACGCCGGACGTGCCGTCGGCCCGACCGTTGCGGTGCACGCTGACGATGTCGTCGATGCCGTCTCCCGTGACGTCGCCGACCAGCTGACGCGAGTCGTCCCAGCTCCAACCGCCCGAGCGCAGGTCTGCCCACACCCGTGGCACCGCGCCGGGGCCGCCGCCGACGACCCACATGAGGATGCCGCCGTTCGGCTGGCGGTGGCTGACGAGCCAGTCCGGGGTCCCGTCGTCGGAACTGCTGACGACACCGAGGTCGCCGCTCGCGGAGCGGGACTGCGTGTGCGAGAAGCCGCCGTCCTCCAGGCGCGACAGGAGGAACGGCGAGCCCTGCCAGGTACCGGGGCCGAGGGCCATCTCCCACAGGTTGCTGCCGCCCGAGCCGTTCGGCACGGCGAGGTCGAGCATCGGCCCGGCAGCCGAGGGCAGGCCCCGGACGCTGACGTCCTGGCACGCCAGGAGGGTCGGCGGGCCGCCCTCGCTGTCAATGGCGTACACGCACGCGCGGTGGACGCCGGGATCCACGGACCGCTCATGCACGAAGCCGTGGCGGTCCCCGCGCTGGAACGCCGCGCCGACGTCAGGCCGGGAGACGTCGGCGCGCAGCGACACGCCGACCCCGTCGACGTAGACGTGGACCTCGATCGGGTCCGACGTGTCGGGGTCGAGCGCCCACCCCGCGACCGTGATGCCCCCGGGGACGGCCGCGACGTGGTCGACGACGCCGACGGGTGAGGAGTTGCGGACCGTGATCCAGCGGCAGCCGAGCGAGACGTTCGTGCCCTGGCCGACGTTGACCGCTGCCAGGCAGACGACGTGCGCACCCGGGGCGACCGGTGACCGCACCGAGAAGCCGTGGTCGGGACCGAGCGCGGGGTAGCCCACGGCGACGTCCGGCCGACGGAGGTTCGCCGTGCCCGTCGTCGTCAGCACGCCGTCCACGCGGACCTCTACGGCGATGGGCGCCGCAGTCTCGGGGTCGGCCGCCCACCCGCTCGCGGTGATCGACGAGCCCGTGGTCGAGTACGAGTCCCACGAGCCGATCGGCGACACCCCGACTGAGGCGTTGGCGAGCTGGGCGACCCGCGTGCGCAGGTAGGGCAGCAAGCCGTAGAGGTTGTTGCCCGGGCAGGAGGTGAGCTGCGCGTCACGGTGCCCGAAGATGGTCGAGAACGTGACCGACGCGCCCGCGGGCCACTTCGAGGCCCCGCCGCCGGAGACGAGCGTGACGTCGGAGCCGGCGGTGATCCCGTGGATGGAGAACTTCCAGGCGATGAGGCTCGCGATCGCCTCCGTCATGACGTCGGGGACGCCGACGCTGCCGTACTCACCGATCGCCGCGACGCCGAAGGTGCGGCTGTTGAACCCGCCGGTGTGGACGCCGACCACCGTCGCCGACACACCGCCCGCGCGCCCCTCGAAGATCCGCCCGAACCGGTCGACGAGGAAGTTGTAGCCGATGTCGCACCAGCCGCGCCCGCCCTCTGCCTCGGGTCGAGTGTGGTAGGCGAGGAAGCCGCGCAGCAGACCGGGGACGGACTCGGCCGAGTACCCGTTGGCCGAGGCGGTGTGGTGGACGGCCGCAGCGTGCACGACGGGCGAGAAGTCCGGGTCGCACCGCCGCATCGACTCGTCCGCACCCCACCCGGCCCTGCTGACGATCGCCGGCTGCCCCGGCACCGGCACGGCGGCGGCCGACAGCCGGGCCGGGTCTGCGTCGGTCGCCTGGACCCCTGGGTCGACGAGGACGGCCTTGAGTCCCGTCACGGTGCCGGACGCGGCCTCCACCCACAGCTGCAACCCGTCCGCGCCCTCGGCGACGATCGGGTCGGTGCCGGTGCGATCGCCGGTCCTCGCGGAGTCCTGGCCCTGGGCGTCGGGAGCGACGTCACCGGCGCCGACGGCCGCCCAGTCGCTCCAGGTCTCGGCCTGGCGCACCCGGTACCGGACGACGACGTCCTCGGGGCCGGCGTCCCACGTGACGCCGAGCACCGAGAAGTCGCGGGTGTCCATCTCCTCCGTGAGCACGTCGGGCGCCGGCACCTCGGGCGCCGGCGCCTCGGGGACGGGCGCCGTTGCGAAGGACCTCGCGCGCAGTCCGGTCTCCGCCACCGGCTGCGACTCCTCGGGCTGCGGTGCGACGGTCGGCAGGTCCTCCACGGCGGTCGGGGCCACGCCCTTGAGAGGCAGCTCCTGGACGCTGAGAGGGCGTCCGTCCTCCGCGGGGGCGCCCACGGCGGACGGTGCTGCCACGCTCGGTGGCGCGGCCCCGACGAGAAGTGCACCCACCGTCGTGGTCGAGACGAGAAGACGGACGAGTGCGGACATGGCGGAGCCTTCCCCCTGGGCCGGTGCTGTCGCCGGACATGGTGGCAGACGGCACCCCGCTGGGTGGGGAGCGGCGTGGCGCGTCAGGCCGTGGCGCCGCGCAGCTCCTCGAGACGCGCGGCGACGGCAGCGGCGTCGGGCAGCAGGCCGGCCTCCCGTGCGGCGCTCAGCCCGGGAGCCTGCTCGTCCTTCTCCGAGAGCTGCGGCACGAGGGGGCGCCCGGCACGGTCAACCGTCGGCCACTCGATGCCGATCTCCGGGTCGAGCGGGTGGATGCCGTGCTCACGTCCGGGCGCGTACCCCGTCGAGCAGAGGTAGACGACCGTCGAGTCGTCCTCGAGGCTGAGGAAGGCGTGCCCGAGCCCCTCGGACAGGTAGATGGCGCGCCGGTCGACGTCGTCGAGCAGGACCGCGTCCCAGCGGCCGAAGGTCGGGGAGCCGACGCGGATGTCGACGGCGACGTCGAGGACGGCGCCCTTGACGCAGGTGACGTACTTCGCCTGGCCCGGCGGGACGTCGGCGAAGTGGATCCCGCGCAGGACGCCCGCCGCGGAGACCGAGCAGTTCGCCTGCTGCAGGTCGAGCCGGTGACCGACGGCGTCGACGAACGCCGGGTCCTTGAACCACTCGAGGAAGACCCCGCGCGGGTCGGGGAACTGCTTCGGCGTGATCTCCCAGGCGCCGGGCACGTCGAGCTCTCGGAACTGCACGGGGGGTCCCTCCTCCAGGGTGGCTGCGGCGTCCCACCCTAACCGGGCGCCGGTAGGGTGAGCGACGGCGTGAGCCATTCACACACCGAGGACGGGGAGCGACGTGCGCTGGTTGGTCACTGGGGCCCGAGGGATGCTGGGCCAGGACCTTGTCGAGCGTCTGACGGACGCGGGGGAGGAGGTCACCGCGGTGGGCCGCGAGACGGTCGACGTCACCGACCCTCGCGCGGTCGACGGCGCGGTCGACGGCCACCAGGTGGTCGTCAACTGCGCCGCGTGGACGGCGGTCGACGCGGCCGAGGACGAGGAGGCCGCTGCCTTCACCGTCAACGCCGTGGCGCCGCAGCTGCTGGCGCGGGCGGCCCGGCGGTCGGGCGCCCGGCTCGTGCAGATCTCGACCGACTACGTCTTCGACGGGGTCGCGCAGACGCCGTACGGCGAGGACGACCTGGCTGCCCCCCGCTCCGCGTACGGCCGCACGAAGCTCGCGGGCGAGTGGGCCGTGCGGGTCGGGACGCCCGACCACCTCGTCGTGCGCACCGCCTGGCTCTACGGTGCCGGCGGCGCGTGCTTCCCCCGCACCATCGCGCGGGTCGCCGCGGAGCGCGGTGGTCTCGACGTCGTGGCCGACCAGAGCGGGCAGCCGACGTGGACCCGGGACCTCGCGGACCTCATCGTCCGGCTCGTGCAGGCAGGGGTCCCCAGCGGGACCTACCATGGCACGTCGTCCGGGACGACGACCTGGCACGGGTTCGCCCAGGAGGCGGTGCGGGCCGCGGGGATGGACCCGGAGATCGTCCGGCCGACGACCAGTGACGCGTTCGCGCGGCGTGCACCCCGGCCGACGTACTCCGTTCTGG
The DNA here is from genome assembly GCA_023401045.1 of Actinomycetes bacterium. GTDB lineage: Bacteria > Actinomycetota > Actinomycetes > Actinomycetales > Cellulomonadaceae > Cellulomonas. Next base: position 174 of record JAEXEM010000226.1, on the reverse strand, counting down.
GGCACGACGCGTTCGCCGCGGTCGGTGTGGCCCCGATCGGTGACTGGCGGGAGCGCTGGGCCGTCGCGGCGACGGAGGTGCTGGCGGGTCGCGGGTCGGGCCCGGCCTGACGACCGTGCCCGGTCGGGGGGGGGGCCGGGCGGGGCCCCCCCCCCGCCGGCGGCCCGCCCGGGC
>JAEXEM010000132.1 GCA_023401045.1 Actinomycetes bacterium | reverse complement strand
GGGTGCGGGTGCCTCGGCGGGCCGGCCGGTGCGCGCGTCGTCCATCCGGGAAGTCTGTGTCCACCGCCCGCACGGCGCACGCGGGGACGGGGAGTCAGTCGGAGAGCAGCTCGAGGGTGCGCTGCTCGGCGACGGTCTGCGAGCGGGTGGGCGCGATGGTCCGCCCGGACTGCCACAGCTCGACGACGCGCGGGTCGACGTACGACGCCCGCGCGACCGCCGGGGTGTTGCCCAGCTCGGCGGCCACGTCGGCGACGACGGAGGCGAGCACCCGCCGGCGGGCCCGCTCGCTCGCGGGCGGTGGGCCGGCAGCGGCGAGTGCACGTGCGGCGATGACGGTGCCGTGCCATGTGCGGAAGTCCTTCGGCGTGGCGTCCCCGAGCCGGTCGCGCACGTAGCGCGAGACGTCGGCGCTCGTCACGTCGTGCCAGCCGTCGTCGTCACGCCACGCGAGGAGCTCCGGGCCGTCCTCGCGCCGGCGCAGGAGCGTGCGCACGAGCGCGGCGACGGTCTCGTCCTCGACGACGGTGTCGCGCACCTGGCCGGACTTCGCCGGGAAGACGAGGTGGACCGCACCCGGGCGGCCGTCCTCGTCGGGCAGCACCCGCACGTGCTCGCGACGCAGCGTCGCCAGGCCGAACGAGCCGTTGCGCCGCGTGTACCCCTCGGTCCCGACGCGCAGGTAGGCGCGGTCGAGCAGGCGGAACGCCAGGGCGAGCGCCTTGTCCCGCGGCATGCCCTCGAGCGCGAGGTCGGCCCGGACCCGGCGACGCGCCGCGGGCAGGCGGCGTGCGACCTGGAGGACGTGCTCGTGCTTGTGCCGGGCCCGGCGGGCGTGCCACTGCACGTGGTAGAGGTACTGGCGGCGCTCGGCGGCGTCGAGGCCGGCGGCCTGCACGTGACCGTTCGGCCACGGCGAGATCCACACGTCACGCCACGCGGGTGGGATCGCGAGGGCACGGATGCGTTCGAGGTGGACGACGTCCTCGATGCGGCGCCGGTCGAGGTCGAGGTAGGTGAAGCCACGTCCCGCCCGCCGCCGGGTCCACCCCGGCCGGTCGATGCGTACGCGCCGGAGCCGGACCATGGCGGAGAGTCTCGCCCGCGGACGCACGGCCCGCACGGCGAGCGCGTCACAGCGGGACGCGGACCATCCCCTCCTGGGCGATCGACGCGACGAGCCGGCCGTCGAGGTCGAACACCCGGGCGGCACCGAGGCCGCGGCCGCCCTGCGCGCTCGGGGTCGACTGGACGTAGAGGAGCCAGTCGTCGACGCGCACGTCCCGGTGCCACCACATCGCGTGGTCGAGGCTCGCCATCGACAGCCCCGGCGTCGCCCACGGCCGCCCGGACCGGCGGAGCACCGGCTCGAGCATGATCTGGTCGCACGAGTAGGCGAGCAGCGCACGGTGGAGCACCTGGTCGTCCGGCACGGGGCCGCGCGCCCGCGCCCACACCATCTGGTGGCCGAGCGGGGAGTCGGTGTCGGCGCTGAGGTAGATCGGCCCGTCGACGTGGCGCAGGTCGAACGCGCTCTCCTGCGCCCAGAACCGTGCCATCGGGTGGTCGACGTCGCCGAGCACGTCGATGGCCGACTCGACCTCCTCCGGACCGGGCACGTCCGGCGGCATCTCCTGGGCGTACTCGATGCCGGGCTGCTCCTCCTGGAACGAGGCGATCATCGAGAGGATCGGCTCCCCGCCCTGCAGCGCGTGCGTGCGGCGCGCGGAGAAGGACCGGCCGTCGCGCATCCGCTCGACCGCGAACCCGATGGGTGCGCGCGCATCGCCCGGACGCAGGAAGTAGCCGTGCAGCGAGTGCGGCAGGCGGCCGTCGGGGACGGTGCGGGCTGCCGCGAGCAGTGCCTGGGCCAGCACCTGCCCACCGAAGACGCGACCGAGGGGCTGGGGCAGGCTGAGGCCCTCGAAGACGTCGCTCTGCCCGGGGTCGGGCGTGAGGTCGAGGGCGCGCAGCACGGCGCCCACCGGGTCGGTGCCGGCGTCGGGAACGGTCATCGTCTCAGTCCTCGAAGGTGTTGAGCAGCGAGTGCGCGGCGCGCTCGAGGTAGTCCCAGAGCTGGGCGCGGTGCAGGGGTGCCAGGTCGAGGGAGTCGACGGCGGCGCGCATGTGGGTGAGCCAGCGGTCCCGGGCGTCGGGGTTGACCTTGTACGGCGCGTGCCGCATCCGCAGCCGCGGGTGCCCGCGCTGCTCGGAGTAGGTCGACGGGCCGCCCCAGTACTGCTCGAGGAACATCGTGAGGCGCTCCGCGGCGGGGCCGAGGTCCTCCTCGGGGTACATCGGGCGCAGCACGGGGTCGTCGGCGACGCCACGGTAGAACTCGTCGACGAGCCGGACGAAGGTCTCGTGCCCGCCGACGGCGGCGTAGAACTGGTCGGCTGTCACGGCCGCCATCCTCACACGTGGCGGGCGCCACGTCCCGGACCGGGGGCTGTGCGACGCGCCACCCTCACAGCCCGAGCTCGTCGAGCACCGGCAGCGCGGCGCGCACCCGGGCGCGGGCGTCCGCGGCCGTGGGGGCGTCGGCGGCC
>JAEXEM010000109.1 GCA_023401045.1 Actinomycetes bacterium | reverse complement strand
GGGTGCGGTCGGTGGGTGCGCAGCGAGCCGCGCTCCGACGTCGGCCGCCGCGGGCGCCGCGGGCCGGCCACCCGGCCGTGGGCTCAGACGCCCCGGGCGAAGGTGAGGACCGCGTCGGCGAGGAGCTGCACGGCGATGGCCGCGAGCAGCAGACCGGCGATCCGGCTGACGAGCATCGTCCCGGAGTCCTTGAGGACGCGGTGGATGGCGTTGGCGAACCGCATCGACAGCCACAGGCAGATGTGGACGAGGACGACACCGAGACCGAGCGCGACCCAGTCGGGCGCCTCGGTCGCCTGCTCGACGAAGACCATCGTCGCGACGATGGCGCCGGGCCCGGCGAGCAGCGGGGTGCCGAGCGGGACGAGCGCGACGTTGCCCTGGGCTGCGTCCGCGCCCTCCTGGCTGTCCATCTTCCCGGTGAGCAGCTCCATCGCGACGAGCAGGAGGAGCAGGCCTCCGGCGGCCTGCAGCGCCTCGACCGACACGTGGAGGTAGTCGAGCAGCGACCGGCCGAACAGCGCGAAGCCGACGATGACGCCGAACGCGACGAGGATCGCCTGGCGGGCGGCCCGTACGCGCTCGTGCCGCGTCATCGAGCCGGTGAGCGCGAGGAAGATCGGCACCGTCCCCGGCGGGTCCATGATGACGAACAGGGTGACGAAGACCGAGATGAAGAGCTGAACGTCGAGCACCGCGCTCACGCGGTCACCACCTCCGTCGTCCCCTGCCGGACGATCTCGTCGAGCACGTGCCTGTCGGTGACATTCTCCCCCAGCCGGTTGGCCTTCCCCGCCCCGTGGTAGTCGCTCGAGCCCGTGACGAGCAGCCCCAGGCGGTCGGCGAGCCGCAGCAGCCGCTCGCGCTGCTCGGCGGTGTGGTCGCGGTGGTGGACCTCGAGACCGGCGAGACCCGCCTCGGCCATGGCCTCGACGTCCCGTTCGGTGACGACGCGCCCCCGGGCGTCGGCCGCCGGGTGCGCGAGCACGGGGACACCTCCGGCCTGCCGGATCGCCGCGACGGCGTCGACCGCGGAGGGTGCGTAGTGGTCGACGTGGTAGGGCCCCGAGGAGCTGAGCAGGTGGCGGAAGGCGGCGTCCCGGTCGGGCACGACACCCCGTGCGACGAGTGCGTCGGCGATGTGCGGACGGCCGACGGCGACGGCGTCGCGGGCCTGGTCGAGCACGTCCTGCCACGTGACCGGCACGTCCCGGGAGAGCCGCTCGACGATCCGCTCGGCCCGGTGCAGGCGCGACTCGCGTGCCAGGTCGAGCTCGCGGACGAGGGCGGGGTGGTCCGGGTCCTGGAGGTACGACAGGACGTGGACGCTCACCCCGCGGGCCCGGGCGGAGACCTCCGTGCCGCGCACGAGCGAGATCCCCAGGCGCCGCGCGGCGTCCGCCGCCTCGTCCCAGCCCGCCGTCGTGTCGTGGTCGGTGAGGGCGACGACGTCGAGGCCCGCGTCACGTGCGGCGGCGACGACCTCGGCGGGCGTCTCGGTGCCGTCGGACGCGCGCGAGTGGGTGTGGAGGTCGATGCGCACCGGCTCACGCTAGTCGCCGGCCGCCCACCGCACCCGGGACGGCGGGTGCCAGACTGGTGCGGTGACCACCGACGAGAGCCTCACGTCCGAGACCGCCGCACCGGCCGACCAGCCGCTCGAGGACCGCGGGAGCAACCGGTCCCACCGCCCGCAGTCGCGCCGCTTCGTCGAGTTCATCACCTCCGGCTGGGGCGAGCGCCCGCCCTCGAGCGCGACACGGGCACCCGTCGCGGACTTCGCCGCGGCCCGCCGCAGCGCCCTGTCGGCCGAGCTCGGGGGCAAGCGCCTCGTCGTGCCTGCGGGGACGTTCAAGGTGCGCTCGAACGACACCGACTTCCGGTTCCGCCCGCACGCCGCGTTCGCGCACCTCACCGGCCTGGGCACCGAGCAGGAGCCGGACGCGGTGCTCGTGCTGCACCCCGTGCCGGACGGCACCGGTGACGACGGCAGCGGCCACCACGCGGTGCTCTACATGAACCCGCTCGCCGGGCGGGACACCCCGGAGTTCTTCTCCGACGCGCGCTACGGGGAGTTCTGGGTGGGCGCGCGCCCGACGCTCGACGAGATCGCGACGACGACCGGCATCGAGACGGCGCACCTCGACGAGCTGCGTGACGCCCTCGCCAAGGACGTCGGCACCGGTGGCGTCGAGGTGCTCGTCGTGCCGGGTGCGGACGAGGCCGTCGAGGACGTCGTCGAGGAGATCCGCGAGCAGGAGGTCGGCGAGGCCGACGCCCGGCTCGCGGAGGCGCTCTCCGAGCTGCGGCTGCTCAAGGACGCGTACGAGGTCGAGCAGATGCGCCTGGCCGTCGACGTGACGATCGACGGCTTCGCGAGGATCGCGCGCGAGCTGCCCCGCGCCGTCGGGCACCGCCGCGGCGAGCGCGTCATCGAGGGCACGTTCATCGGGCACGCCCGCGAGGAGGGCAACGACGTCGGCTACACGACGATCGCGGCCGCCGGCGAGCACGCGACGACGCTGCACTGGACGGACAACGACGGGCAGGTGCGCCCGGGCGAGCTGGTCCTCGTCGACGCCGGCGTCGAGGTCGACTCCCTCTACACCGCGGACGTCACCCGCACGCTGCCGGTCGACGGCACGTTCACCGAGGTGCAGCGTCGGGTCTACCAGGCGGTGCTCGACGCCGCCGACGCGGGCTTCGCGGCCGCCGTCCCGGGCAACCGGTTCCGCGACGTCCACGACGCCGCCATGCGGGTGCTCGCGGCGCGACTCGAGGAGTGGGGGCTGCTGCCGGTGAGCGCCGAGGAGGCGCTCGACCCGGAGAACCAGCACCACCGCCGGTGGATGGTCCACGGCACGTCGCACCACCTCGGCCTCGACGTGCACGACTGTGCGCAGGCGCGCGCCGAGCTCTACCTCGACGGCGTGCTGCAGCCGGGCATGGTCTTCACCATCGAGCCGGGCCTCTACTTCAAGTCCGACGACCTGCTCGTGCCCGAGGAGTACCGCGGCATCGGCGTGCGCATCGAGGACGACGTCCTCGTCACCGCCGACGGCAACGAGAACCTCTCGGCGGCGCTGCCGCGCGACCCGGACGCGGTCGAGGCCTGGCTGGCGGCGCAGCGGGAGGGCTGAGCCAGGGCGCCGG
>JAEXEM010000099.1 GCA_023401045.1 Actinomycetes bacterium | reverse complement strand
GACGGCCGGGCCCCGACGCGACGCGGCGGGCGCCCGACCACGTCCCGGCGGCCGATGCGAGAGACTGCGCAGGTGACCGACCTGCTCTCCTCGCCGCGCGCGGCCGGCGACGGGACGCCGACGCACGGGCCGGACTGGTCGGTGCCGGCGGGCGACGGCGTGCCCCCCGGGCCCGGTCCGGAGCGCGCCGCACGGCAGGCCGAGCAGCTGCTCGCCGAGCACGGCGTCACGTACGGCGACGGCTCCGGGGCCTGGCGCCTCGACCCCGTCCCCGTCGTCCTCGACGAGCCGGACTGGGCGCGCCTCGACGCGGCGCTGGTGCAGCGCGCCGAGCTGCTCGACGCCGTCCTCCACGACCTCTACGGACCGCGCCGGCTCCTCGACGACCGCGTGCTGCCGCCCGCGGCCGTGCTCTCCCACCCCGGCTTCCTGCGTCAGGTCGACGGGCTGCGGCTGCCCGGCGGGCGCGAGCTCGTCCTCACCGCGACCGACCTCGCGCGCGACGCCTCCGGCGACTGGTGCGTGCTGTCCGACCGCACGCAGGCGCCGTCCGGGCTCGGGTACGCGATGGAGGACCGTCGGGTCACCGCGCAGGTGCTCGCACCGGTCTACCGGCAGGCGCCGATCGCGCGGCTGGGGCCGTTCTTCCACGCGCTGCGGCGCGCGCTGCTCGACGTCGCCCCGCCGACGCCGCACGAGCCGCGCGCCGTGCTCCTCTCACCCGGCCCCGGCAGCGAGACGGCTTTCGACCAGGCCTACCTCGCGTCGATGCTCGGCCTGCCGCTCGTCGAGGGGTCCGACCTCGTCGTGCGCGACGGGCGCCTCCACCTCCAGGGCATCCACGGGCTCGAGCCCGTCGACGTCGTGCTGCGCCGCGTCGACGGTGAGTGGTGCGACCCGCTCGACCTGCGCCCCGGCTCGCGCCTCGGCGTGCCCGGCCTCGTCCACGCGGTGCGCCAGGGCCACGTGAGCGTCGTCAACCCGCTCGGGGCGTCGGTGCTCGAGAGCCCCGCCGTGCTCGCCTACCTGCCGCAGCTCGCGCGCGCCGTCCTCGACCAGGACCTCACGCTGACGTCGGCGCCGACGTGGTGGTGCGGGGAGGAGCGCGGGCTGCGGCACGTGCTCGCGCGCCTCGACCGGCTCGTCGTCAAACCGACCGTCCACGCCGCGGGCACGTCGACGGTGCTCGGCTGGGAGCTCGACACCGCGGCCCGTGAGGAGCTGGCCGCGCGGATCACCGCCGAGCCGTGGGCGTGGGTCGGCCAGGAGCCGGTCGGCCCGCGGGACCCGTCCGCCGGCCGCACCGACGACGGGCCGGCCGCTGCGGTGCTGCGGGCGTACGCGGTCACGCACGGCGGCGGCTACACCGTCATGGCCGGCGGTCTGGCGCGGGTCGCCGACGAGTACGTCGTCTCGTCCTCGCGCGGCGCCACCGCGAAGGACGTGTGGGTGCTCTCGACGCAGCCCGTCGCGGCCGCCGACGGTCCGCGCGAGGACGTCGCCACCGCCCCCGGGCAGGTGGCCGCGGCCTACGGCATCTCGCCGCGCACCGCGGAGAACCTCTACTGGATGGGCCGGTACGCCGAGCGCGCCGAGGGCGAGGTGCGCGTGCTGCGCGCCGTCGCCGACCGCTGGGACGACTACCACCGCACCCCCGCGAGCCCTGGTGGCCGCGCGCTCGCAGTGCTCCTCGAGGCGCTCACCCCGGCCGCGCTGCCGGAGTCCCCGGCCCCCGCCGCCGGCGGTGTCCCGGCGCTGCGCGACCTGCTGCTCGACCGGCACACCCGCGGGTCGGTGGCCTGGTGCGTCCACCGGCTCGCGTCCTCGGCGGCGTCCGTGCGCGACCAGCTCTCGACCGACATCTTCGGCCCCCTGGCACGCATCGAGCGGGCGCTGCGCGACGAGCGTGCCCGCGGCCGGTCCCGCGCGGCCGGTGAGGGGCAGGACGCCCAGGTGCCGCCGGGCGCGGTGACGGCGGGTCTGCGCCCGACGCTCGACCGCGTCCTCGAGGGTCTGCTCGCGGTCTCGGGCGTCGCCGCCGAGGGGCTCACGCGTGACGTCGGCTGGCACCTGCTCGACGCCGGCCGCCGCATCGAGCGAGCCCAGGGGCTCGTCGACATGCTCGCCGCCACCCTCGTCGAGCGCCGGCCCGCCGACGTCGAGGACCTCCTGCTCGAGTCCGTGCTGCTCGCCGGGGAGTCGGCCATCACGTTCCGCCGCCGGCACCAGGCCGGCGTCTCCGTCGCCGCCGTGCTCGACCTGCTCGTCCACGACCGCACGAACCCGCGGTCGCTGGCCTTCCAGCTCGACCGGCTGCTCGCGGACCTCGAGGCGGTCCCGGCCCCGCGCTCGCCGGCGCAGCGCGACCACCTCCTGCACGGCGTGGCCGACCTCGTCGCCGAGCTCGACACCGTCGCCGTCGGCAACGAGGTGTCCGAGGACGGGCGACGGGTGCGCCTCGCCGACGCGCTCGGCTCGATGCTGTGGCGGCTGCGCGAGGCGTCCGACGAGATCGAGCGCGTCCACCTCGTGCGCCCGGGCACCGTGCGCGAGCTCACGGACCTGTGGGGCTCGGCCGCCGACCTCGCACCGACCGACGGAGGTGCCGGGTGACCCGCGCGTACGACCTCGTCCACCGCACGACGTACGAGTACGCGCAGCCGGTGACCGACTCCTACGGCCGCACGACGATGACGCCGCGCGACCTGCCCGACCAGCGCCTGCTCGCGACGTCCCTGACGATCGACCCGGCACCGGCCGACACCGGCCGGCACGTCGACTGGTACGGCAACACGACGACGTACTTCGGCGTGACGACCGCGCACACCCGGCTCGTCGTCACGTCCCGCTCGACGCTCGAGGTGTCCCGCACCGCACCGGCGCGCGCGGAGCTGCCCGACGTCGGGTGGCGCGCGGTCGCGCGGGCCGTCACCGCCGGGGACCTCGGCGCGCTGCGCACGGACGCCGCCGGTCTCGTCGCGGTCCGCGACGCGGTGCTCCCGTCGGCGCACGTGCGGTTCGTCGACGAGGTGCGCGAGTGGGCGGCGCCGACGTTCGCCGAGGAGCGTCCGCTCGCGGACGTCGTCGTCGAGCTCGTCCACCGGATCCGCACCGAGCTGACGTACCGCTCCGGCTCGACGACCGTCCACACGACGCAGGCGCAGCTGCTCGCGCAGGGGGCGGGCGTCTGCCAGGACTTCGCGCACCTCATGATCGCCGCGCTGCGGCTGCACGGGCTGCCCGCGCGCTACGCCTCCGGGTACATCGAGACCCGCCCGCGTCCCGGCCGGGAGAAGCTGCGGGGGGCCGACGCGTCGCACGCGTGGGTGTCGGTGTGGCTGCCCGGGCACGGTTGGCTCGACGCCGACCCGACGAACGACCAGCTCGTCGACGACCGGTACGTCGTCCTCGGGTGGGGCCGGGACTACCACGACGTGCCGCCGCTGCGCGGGGTCATCTTCACCGAGGGCGGCGGGGCCACCCCCCGGGTCGAGGTCGACCTCGTCCCCAGCGGCTCCGAGCCGTTCGTCTGACGCGTCAGCCGCGCGCGCGGGCCTCGAGGTCCCCGGGCGCGACGACGAACCCGCCCGCGTCGACGACGGTGCCGCCGGCGGCCCGCCACAGCGCCGCGACGACCCGGGCGATCCCCGGGGCGACGCGCTGACGTGCGATGACGTGCAGCTGCGAGGGGTGGTCCGCGTCGACCTCGTACCCGTCCGGGGGGCGCCAGGTCACGTGGTAGCCCCACGGGCCGTGCTCGCGCCAGTCGAGGGTCGACAGGACGGCGGGCACCTGCTGCGAGCGGGCGCACCGCACGGCCACCGCACCGTCGTACTCGTACGTCGCGACGAGACCGAAGCCCGATCCCTCGGGCGCCTCGGGCGAGAGCGTCACGCGGCTGCCCGTGAGGGCCGGTCGCAGCAGCGGCAGCGCGTCGTCGCCCCGCACCGGCACGGCGGACCACAGCGTGAGGTCGACGAGCGCGGCGGGGTCCGGCAC
>JAEXEM010000307.1 GCA_023401045.1 Actinomycetes bacterium | reverse complement strand
CCCCGACGTAGCCCGCGGGCGAGGCGAGCGCGGCCGTCAGCGTCGGGACGTCGACCCGCTGGTCGTGGGTGAGGACGACGACGGCGTGCCCGGCCGTCGGCGGGTGCGACGCCAGCCAGCGGTCGGGCCAGTCGCGCACGACGGCGTAGGCGTCCGGGAACCGCTCCTTGGTCGCGAACAGCGGGCGCTGGTCGAGCACCGTCACGGCGAACCCGCACCCGGCCGCCAGGCGCGTGAGGGCGACGGCGTGCTCCCCCGCGCCGACGACGAGCAGCGGGTGCGCTGCCGGCGTGCGCAGGGTGACGACCGGTTCGTCGGTGCACTCCCGGCCGTCGGCGCCGAGCGCGACGCACGCGTCCAGGCCCTCGGCGGCACGGCGCACCTGGTGCAGGGCGCGCCCGGGCAGCGCGGACACCTCGTGCACGAGCACCGTGATCGTCCCGCCGCACGTGAGGCCGGGCTCGCCCAGCTCGTCACCGGCGCCGTAGGAGACGACGTGGGCGGGACCCCCGTCGAGCACCCCCCGGCAGCGCTCGACGAGGTCCGCCTCCACGCACCCGCCCGAGACGCTCCCCGCCACCGTGCCGTCGGACCCGACGACGAACGACGACCCAACCGTCCGCGGCGCGCTGCCCTCGACCCGCACGACCGTGGCCGCCGCGACGCGCTCGCCGGCGTCGAGGCGGCGGCAGATCTCCGCAGCCTGGTCGAGCATGCGCCCGACCGTACGAAATGAATGTTTCGAGAACCGGCGCGCGGGGGTAACGGTGCCGAAACACCTGCGCCGCACGATCGACGGCAGGACAACGAGAGGACCTGCCATGTCGCTCGTCGTGGACCCTGACGGCACGCTCGCCGACGCCCACAGCTCTCCTGCCGACGACGCCGACGCACGCTGGCTGCGACGGGCCGTCGACCTCGCGACGGACAACGTCGCCGCCGGCGGCGGACCGTTCGGCGCGGTCGTCGTCGCCGGCGGCGTCGAGGTCGCCGTCGGGCAGAACCGCGTGACGCGCGACCTCGACCCCACGGCGCACGCCGAGGTGCAGGCCATCCGCGCGGCGTGCCGGGCCGCGGGGACCTTCGCGCTCGACGGGGCGACGCTCTACAGCTCCTGCGAGCCGTGCCCGATGTGCCTCGCGGCCTGCCTGTGGGCACGGGTGGACCGCGTCCTGTTCAGCGCCGACCGGCACGACGCGAGCCGTGGCGGGTTCGACGACTCGGCCTTCTACGAGCTGCTCGCGCGCGACCGTGCCACCTGGGACCGCACGCGCGTGACGTCGCTGCGCCTGCCCGAGTCCACGCGGCCCTTCGACACCTGGCTCACGCACACGGCCCGCACGGCGTACTGACGTCCCCCAGGGGTGTCCTCGACAGGCACCCGAGATCGAACCGTGACCCCGCGGGCCGGACGTTTACACCCGGGACACAGACGGCGACACGGCACGACACGCCCCATCCGTAGCGTCACCGCCCGCAACACGCGTTTCACGCATCTCACGCACCGCGCGAGCCGTTCGCGCCCGTCCCCCCGATGGAGTGCCGATGACCGTCCCCCTGCACCCCCGCCGACGTGGCGCACGCCTCGCCGGTCTCACCGCCGTCGGCGCCGCCGTCGCGGTCCTCCTCGGTGCCTGCTCCTCGGGCGCCGACGCCGAGGCGGACGAGGACGGCGGCGCCGACCACGGCGACATCACCGTCCAGCTGTCCTGGATCAAGAACGCCGAGTTCGCCGGGGAGTTCTTCGCCGACAGCAAGGGGTACTTCAGCGACGCCGGCTTCTCGTCCGTGACGCTCAACGCCGGCCCGGGCGCCACCGAGTCGATCGTGCTGTCCGGGGGCGCCGACTTCGGGCTGTCCAACGCGGTCTCGGTCGGTCAGGTCGTCGCCGAGGAGGACGCGCCGCTGAAGATCGTCGGCACGACGTTCCAGAAGAACCCGTTCACGATCCTGTCCCTCGCCGACGGGGGTGACATCGCCACCCCCGAGGACCTCAAGGGCAAGCGCATCGGGGTGCAGGCCGGGCCCAACGAGGCGCTGTTCGACGCGCTGCTGACGATCAACGAGATCGACCCCTCCGAGGTCACCAAGGTGCCCGTCGAGTACGACCCGTCGCCGCTGGTCAACGGTGAGGTCGACGGCTTCCTCGCCTACGTCACCAACGAGTCGATCACCGTGGAGTCCGAGGGCCACGCGGTGACCAACCTCCTGTTCGCCGACAACGGCCTGCCGTTCGTCGCCGAGTCGGTGGTGACGACCGACGAGATGATCGCGAACGAGCCGGAGAAGGTGAAGGCGTTCCTCGCCGCCGAGATCCGCGGCTGGAAGGACGCGGTCGCCGACCCCGAGGAGGGCGCGCGCCTGGCCGTCGAGGAGTACGGCACGGACCTCGGGCTCGACATGGCGAAGGAGGTCGCGCAGGCGACGATCCAGGTCGACCTCATCGTCACCGACGAGACGACGCAGAACGGCCTGTTCACCATCTCCGACGAGCTCGTCGAGCAGAACCTCAGGACGCTCGCCGCCGCGGGCATCGAGCTCGAGGCCGACGACCTGTTCGACCTGTCCCTCCTCACCGAGCTGCTCGAGGAGCAGCCGGACCTGGCGACGTGAGGCGGCGTCCGTGACGCACCCTCAGCACGACGCCGCTGCCTGGCGGGCCCGTCAGGGCTCGCTGGGCACCGGCGTGCGCCTCGACGGTCTCGGCAAGACGTTCACCTCCGGCCGCCGCCACGTGACCGCGCTGCAGGACACCACCCTGTTCACCGACAAGGGCAGCTTCCTGTCGCTGCTCGGCCCGTCGGGGTGCGGCAAGTCGACGATCCTGCGCATCCTCGCCGGTCTCGAGCAGCCGACGACGGGCAGCGCGCTCGTCGAGGGTCGCACCCCGCTGGAGCTGCGGGCCGAGCACGCGCTCGGCATCGCCTTCCAGGACTCCGCGCTGCTGCCGTGGCGCAGCGTCGTCGCCAACATCCGGCTGCCGTTCGAGGTCGCCGGCACCGCCGTCGACCACGCCCTCGTGGCCGAGCTCGTGCGGCTCGTCGGCCTCGAGGGGTTCGAGAGGGCCAAGCCCGCCCAGCTGTCCGGCGGGATGCGCCAGCGGGTGTCGATCGCCCGGGCGCTCGTCGTGCAGCCCTCGGTCCTGCTGCTCGACGAGCCGTTCGGCGCGCTGGACGACATGACGCGCCAGCGCCTCAACCTCGAGCTGCTGCGCATCTGGACGCAGAAGCCGGCGACGACGCTCATGGTGACCCACGGCATCGCGGAGGCGATCTTCCTCTCCGACCAGGTGGCGGTCATGAGCGCCCGCCCCGGCCGGGTGAAGGAGGTGCTCGACGTCGACCTGCCACGGCCCCGGACCCCGGAGATGATGCGGACGCCCGAGTTCCACGCGCTGCACGACCAGGCCTCCGAGCTGCTGTTCGGCGGCGGGCCCGCGGCCGCGGACGACGAGCCCGTCGGGGTGGGGGCATGAGCGTCGCCACCGACC
>JAEXEM010000047.1 GCA_023401045.1 Actinomycetes bacterium | reverse complement strand
GCCGTGGCCCGGCCGCCGGCCCGCTCTCGGGTCACCCGTCATGTCGCCCCCTGCCGTCACCCTGGCACGGCGGGCGTCCGGGCACCTGCCGAGCGCGGTCCCGGCACCGGCCGGGTCTGGCCCGTGGGGGCGGGGCGCGGCAGGCTGGTGCCGTGAGCGACGACGACGCCCGGCTGCGCGAGCTGCGCCTCATGCGTCGCGTCCGGGACCGCATCGACCGTGACTATGCGCAGCCCCTCGACGTCGAGGCGCTCGCGCGTGGCGTGCACGTCTCCGCAGGGCACCTCAGCCGCCGGTTCCGCGCCGCGTTCGGCGAGTCGCCGTACAGCTACCTCATGACCCGGCGCGTCGAGCGCGCGATGTCCCTGCTGCGGCGGGGGGACCTGTCCGTCACCGAGGTGTGCTTCGCGGTCGGCTGCTCCTCGCTCGGCACGTTCAGCACCCGGTTCTCCGAGCTCGTGGGGATGTCCCCGTCGGAGTACCGGCGCCGGTCCGCGGCCGACGGCGCGGGGCTGCCGACGTGCGTCGTCAAGCAGGTGATGCGCCCGGTCCGGGAGCGGTCAGGAATCGAGAAGCGCAGCGTCCCGGGGCGGTCCTAGCGTGGCCGCATGGACCTGCGCATCCACTACACCTTCCTCCCGACCGACGACCCCGAGGCCTCGCTCGCGTTCTACCGCGACGTCCTCGGCTTCGAGGTCCGCAACGACGTCGGCGCCGGCGCGATGCGCTGGGTGACGGTCGGCCCGGTCGGGCAGCCCGGCACCTCGGTCGTGCTCTACCCGCCCGGTGCCGACCCGTCGGTCACCGACGACGAGCGGCGGACCATCGCCGAGCTCATGGCGAAGGGCTCGTTCGCCTCGCTCGTGCTCGCCGCCGACGACGTCGACACCGCGTTCGAGACGATCGCCGCCGGTGGCGCGGAGGTCGTCCAGGAGCCGACGGACCAGCCCTACGGCGTGCGCGACTGCGCGTTCCGCGACCCCGCGGGGAACATGCTGCGCGTCAACCAGGCCTGAGCCCCGCAGGACCGTGGGCGCGCGGTGTGCACCGCGGGGTGTCGCCCGGCCCGGCGCGGCGGTCGAACGTGTGTTCGATAGGATGGTGGCATGTCCGAGCGCCCGTCCCCGCTGCGACCGCCCGCACGGGACGTCGTCAACTGCGAGGTCCCCGACGGCATCCCGACGCGTCCGCAGGGGGACGTCGCCGTCGTCGTCCGGCTCGTGTGGTCCGACGGGGCGGAGGAGTGGCGGGCCGCACGAGCCATCCGGTGGACCCGCACGCACGTCATGGTCGCCTGGCGCGAGCACGCCTCGGACGCGCGCTCGGAGCGGCACACCTGGCTGCGTGCGGGGGACGTCGCGCGGTCGGTCAGCTGGTTCGTGCCGCCCGACCGCACACCGGCCTGAGGCGAGGGTGCCCGTTCACCGCACCCGCCGCGCCACCGCCTTGCCCAGCTCGGCCAGGAGGAAGACTCCGACCGCGACGGCCGCCGTGAGGGCCCAGTCCCACCACCCGACGGGCGCCGACCCGAACCACGCGTGCATGAAGGGCGCGTAGACGAAGACGAGCTGGAGCGCGAGGAGCACACCGACCGCGACCCACACCGCGCGGTTGCCCGTGAGGACGCGCCACGTGAGGCTCGAGCCGTTGAGGAACCGGCACGACAGCAGGAACGCCGTCTGGCCGAGCACGAGCATGGTGACGGCGGCCGTGCGCGCGACGTCGTCGTCGGCGCCGACGTCCTTCTCGACGAGGTAGACCGCGAGGGTCGCCGCCCCGATGAGCAGCGACGCCCACACGACGACGACGAGGGCCGGGCGTGAGAGCACCGGCTCGCGGGGCGAGCGCGGATGGCGGTCCATGATCCCGGGCTCCGCGGGCTCGTAGGCCAGGGCGAGGGAGAGCGTCACGGCCGTCACGAGGTTGACCCAGAGGATCTGGACCGGGCTGAGCGGCAGCGCGAGACCGAGCAGCACCGCGACGAGGATGACGAGGGACTGCGCGCCGTTCGTCGGCAGGAGGAAGACGACGGACTTGCGGATGTTGTCGTAGATCCGTCGCCCCTCCTCGACGGCCCGCTCGATCGTCGCGAAGTTGTCGTCGGCGAGGACGATCTCCGCGGCGTCCTTCGTCGCCTCGGTGCCCTTGATGCCCATGGCGATGCCGACGTCGGCGCGCGTGAGCGCCGGCGCGTCGTTCACGCCGTCCCCGGTCATCGCGACGACCTCGTGCTGCGACTGCAGGGCCCGCACGATGCGGATCTTGTGCTCCGGGCTCGTGCGCGCGTACACGTCGACGTCCTGGACGTGGGTGCGCAGCTCCTCCTGGCTCATCGCCTCGAGCTCGGTGCCGTTGAGCGCGTGCACCTCGCCGTCGGCCGCGACGATGCCGAGCTCCCGCGCGATGGCGACGGCCGTGCCCGCGTGGTCACCGGTGATCATCTTCACCGCGATGCCCGCCCGGTGGCACAGGGCGATCGCCTCGACCGCCTCGGGCCGCGGCGGGTCGACGATGCCGACGAGCCCGAGCAGCTGGAGGTCGGTGACGTCGTCGAGGACGAGCCCGTCGGTGCCGGGCGCGGCGGCGCGGCGCGCGGTCGCCAGGACGCGCAGGCCCTGCCCGCCGAGCTCGTCGACGGTGCGCTCCCAGTGCGCGCGGTCGAGCGGGGCCGGTCGGCCGTCGACGCCGCGCTGGCTCGTGGCACGGTCGAGCAGGCGGTCGGGCGCACCGACGACGTCGACCTGCAGCGTCCCGCCCGGCAGGGCGTCGAGCGTCGCCGAGAGCTTGTTCGTCGACTCGAAGGGCACGCCGGCGACGCGTCGCACGTCCCGGGTGCGGGCGCCCGCCTTGAGGGCGAGCGTCGCGAGGGCGCCCTCGGTGGGCTGTCCGACGAGCGTCCACCGGCCCGCGTCGTCCTGCGCGACGTGGGCGTCGTTGCACAGCGCGCCGGCCTGGACGAGCGCGAGGAGGTCGGGATGGTCGGGCAGGGCCGCGGGGGAGCCGTCGAGCGTGACGCGACCGGTCGGTTCGTACCCCAGCCCGTCGACGGCGTACGTGTGCTCGGCGGTGACGACCGTGCGGGCGGTCATCTCGTTCCTCGTCAGCGTGCCGGTCTTGTCCGAGCAGATCGTCGTCACCGACCCGAGGGCCTCGACCGCGGGCAGCTTGCGGGTGATCGCGCGGCGACGGGCCATCTGCTGCACGCCGAGCGCGAGCGTGATCGTCACGAGCGCCGGGAGCCCCTCGGGCACCGCCGCGACGGCGAACCCGATCGCCGCCGAGACGAGCTCGGGGAGCGCGAAGTCGTGGACGAGGCGACCGACGACGAGCATGACGCAGGCCATGACGAGGATGGCGCGCGAGAGCAGCGTCCCGAGCCGCGCGAGCTGGAGCTGCAGCGGGGTCCGCGTCGCGTCGGTCGAGGCGATGAGCGACTGGATGCGGCCGATCTCGGTGCCGCCCCCGGTCGCGGTGACGACCCCCACCGCGGTGCCCGCGGCGACGATCGTCCCGGAGAAGAGCATGCTCGTGCGGTCGCCGATCCCGGCGTCGGCACCCACGGGTGCGACGTCCTTGACCGCGGGGACGGACTCGCCGGTGAGCGCGGACTCGTCGACCTGGAGGTTCGTCGACTCGACGAGCCGCACGTCGGCGGGCACCTTGTCCCCGGACCGCACCCGCACGACGTCCCCGGGCACGAGCCCCTCGGCGTCGACGTCGGTCCACACGCCCTCGCGGCGCACCGTCGCGTTGAGCGAGAGCATCGTGCGGATGCCGTCGAGCGCACGCTCGGCCTGCCCCTCCTGGACGAACCCGACGACGGCGTTGGCGACCGCGACGACGAGGATGACCGTGAAGTCCACCCAGTCGCCGAGGAGCGCCTTGAGCACGGCGGCGCCGAGGAGGATGTAGACGAGCACGTCGTCGAAGTGCGTGAGGAAGCGCACGACGACGTTGCGGCGCGGGGGCGTCGGCAGGCGGTTCGGCCCCACCGCGTCGAGGCGGACGAACGCCTCACCCTCGCCGAGCCCGTCGGGCGTCACGCCGAGCCGGGCGAGGACGACCTCGGGCGGCTCCGCCCAGGGACGCTCCGCGGCATCGGTCGCCGGCGGGGTGCCGCCGGTCGGGGTGCTCGTCATACGTCACCTTCGCTGGTGCGGATGGCCTCCTGGCATCGTGGCACCGGGACGGCGGGACGGCACGGCAAGGGGCCGCGCCCGTGCGGGCGCGGCCCCTCGTCGACGTCGGACGCGGGTCGTCGTCAGATGTACATCGGGGTGATCTCGTCGTACTCCTCGACGGTGCCGCCGCGCATGACGAGCTCGATGATCCGCCGGCCGAGCGGGTCGAGCTCGTCGGTGAGGAACTGCTCGAGCTCGGACCGGAAGAACTCCGTGAGGATCCGGCAGCCGGCGTCGTACGCGTCGACGCCGACCTGGGACTGGTACTCGGGCTGCAGCAGCGTCGGGCGGATCTGCTGGCCGTCGAGCTTGATCTCCAGCGGCCGGTACCCGAACAGGGAGCACCGCGCCGGGGTGAGCTGCTCGCGCAGGATCCGGCCGCCGCCGCGCCGCGCGAGGTACTCGCGGGTGAGCCACTCGGCCGAGAACCCGACCTTGTAGGCGCCGATGTGCTGGTTCGGCGTGAGGACGTACCGGGTGCGGTCGTTCTCGACGAGCTGGCGCAGCAGGAGGTTCGCCGCGGCGACCTTCGTGCCCGTGGAGAACGGCCAGTACGAGCCGACGCCCTCGGCGACCATGCCGCCGTGCTTGAGGGCCTTCTTCACGTCCTTGCTCTCGCCGATCGAGGGGTTCTTGTCCCCGCGCGGCGCGATGAGCCGCCACACCCACGCCAGCGACGGCGGGATGAGGTGCATCATCCCCATGATCCCGTAGGTGGGGTTCTCCCGGGTGCACAGCGGCATCCGGACGCCGAACGTGCGGACGTCGACCTCCATCGGCTCGCTGACGACGTTCCTGACGAACCGCCGGGGGATGACGACGCGCGGGTTCGGGCACGGCTTGCCGTTCGAGTCGCGCGTGTGCTCCCACGGCAGCGCGGTCGCGTCGGCGACGCCGTCGATCGACAGGAACAGCAGCGGCTCGTCGGGCTGGATGACGGCCTTCTCGAACGCGGGGTCCTCGCCGTAGTGCGTGAGGTTGTCGACGCGCACGAACCAGCCGGCCTCGGCGTCGGCGACGACGAGGCGGCCGTTGCCCTTCTGCACCGACGGGTGGCAGAGCGTCATGTCGTCCGTCACGGGTGCGAGCGCCGAGGTCTCGCCGAGCGTGATGTGGTAAGGCTCGTTCCGCACGACGTTCGTGCCGACGAGGATGCGCCCGTCGCCCTCGCGCCGGATCTCCTGGCACATCTCGGACTTGCCGCCGCCCGAGGCGCCCTCGTGCATGATGACGGTGACGTTCTCGTACGGGGTGGTCACCCGCACGCTCGACGCGTGCGCGGTGAGCCAGCCCTCGTGCTCGCCGATGTCGAGGAGCACCGAGAAGACGCCCTTCTTGGCGCTCGGCCCGGGGTAGAGGTTGTACGCCCAGACCTCGTGCAGGGTCTCGGACCGGTTGTGGACGACGACCTGCCGGCCGCCGAAGCGCGTGTGCCGGAACGGCGGGGCGACGTAGAGGATCGAGCGCGGCGTGAACGGGCCGATCTCGTCGAAGGTCACCCAGCCCTGCAGGTCGACGAGGGTGAGCGCGAAGAACGCGCTGTTGAGCGGCACGATCGCCAGCGAGGGGTAGCCGAAGCGCGGGCCGCCGGCCTTGAAGGGCACGACGACGAGCTCCTGCGTGCCCAGCCAGTCGAGCGTCGCCTGGCGCGTGGGTGCGAACTCCTCGCCGAAGACGTCGCGGTAGCGCGGCTTGTCGGTCGGCAGGTCGTCGGCGATGCGCATGCAGTCCGGGTCGCGCCGGCGCATGTAGTCCTCGGGGTAGTTGACGGCGACGCCGTTGCGGCAGCGCGTCACGGTGGCCTCGGGGACCATCTGCCCGTCGACCTCGTACTCGACGGTGAACTCGGGCCCGCCGTCGGGTCCGAGTGCGAGGCGGTACAGCTCCTCCCGGGTGGCGGGGACGACGATCCGAGGGCTGGCCTCGAGGACGGCGCGCACCTCGGGTGCGAGCGAGACGTCCGCCAGAGGGCCGGTCGCGGTGATGCTCACGGGCAGCTCCTTCACCATGGGGCCGGGTGATCGGGCTGCGCCACGCGGCCCGGCCGAGCAGCCACGGGCCCAGCGCCCGGTGTGCTCTTTACCAGGAGATTACGACCGACGTGCCCGGGGTGACAGGGACCTTCGGGCCCTCGTGGGCCGCCGCAGGTCAGGCGCCCGGACCGCGCCCGCGTCGAACGGTGGGACGAGGGGCGGGCGAGTCCCGGTCGCCCGGTGGATCGTCCGCAGGAGGCAAAGCACGTGTCGTCATCTGGTCGCACGTTCGAGATGCGGCGGTCACGTACCGGTGCCATCCTCGTCAGGCAGTCGATCGTGGTCCTGCTGTGAACGGCCGCGCGGGTCACGACCAACGTCATACATCCGCACCACCCAGGGTCCGGCGAGAGCCGGGCCGGCCCTCCGGGGTCCGGGAGCAGCCACGCCTCGTGCCGGCGAGACTGCCCCTGCACCAGGTCCCGCCCCCGGCGTCGGGGGGGGGACCGGTCGTGTCCGCAGGTCGCGCCGCTGCGTCGGCCCGGGGACGGGCCGACCGCACCTGCCGACGTGACTCGCACCACCGTGTGACGTCCGCCGCAGTCGGCCCCCAGGGCTCGCGCCACCCGGGGGGCCTGCCCCTACCGTGGAAGCGTGACGCACCCCCTCCAGGGCGCGCCCCTCGCGGCCGCGCCGCCCGCTCCGCAGACTCCCTCCGACCCGACGGCGCTCGCCTCCGCCGTCACCGCCGCGACCCCCGGCCCGTCGCCCGACGCCGCACAGATCGCCGGCGACGTCGGCGGGGTCGTCCTGCTCACCGCCTCCCTCGCCGTCGCGCTCGTCACGGCCCTCACGGTCGGCGGTCTGCTCGTCGCGCTCGTCCGACACGCCGGACGGCGCACCGCTGTCGCCGACGACCTCGCGCGCCGCTGCCGGCGGCCGCTGAGCGCCGTGCTCGCGGTCGGCGCCGTGTGGGTCGCGTTCCGTGTCGCGACCGAGAACACCCTCAGCTGGCGCCCACCCGTCGAGCACGCGCTGCTCATCGCCCTCGTCGTGGTGACGACGTGGCTCGTCGGCGCGCTCGCGTTCGTCCTCGAGGACGTCGCCATGCGGCGCTACCGGATGGACGTCAAGGACAACCGGACGGCCCGCCGCGTCCGCACGCAGGTCCAGGTCGTGCGGCGCCTCACGGTCGCCGCGCTCGTCGTCGTCGCGATCGCCGTCGTGCTGCTCACCTTCCCGGCCGCCCGCGCGGTGGGCACGAGCATCTTCGCGTCCGCCGGTCTGCTGTCGATCGTCGCCGGCCTCGCGGCCCAGAGCTCGCTCGCCAACGTCTTCGCCGGCCTGCAGCTCGCCTTCACCGGTGCCATCCGGGTCGACGACGTCGTCATCGCGGAGGGCGAGTGGGGCCGCATCGAGGAGATCACCCTGACGTACGTCGTCGTCCACGTCTGGGACGACCGACGGCTCATCCTGCCCTCGACGTACTTCACGACGACCCCGTTCGAGAACTGGACCCGCCGCGCCTCCGACCTGCTCGGCACCGTCGAGATCGACGTCGACTGGCACGTCCCGGTCGACGCGATGCGCGCCGAGCTCACGCGCCTCCTGCACGAGACCGACCTGTGGGACGGGCGCGTCGGGGTGCTCCAGGTGACCGACGCCGTCGGCAGCCTCGTGCGGGTGCGCGCGCTCGCCTCGGCCGTCGACGCCCCGACCCTCTTCGACCTGCGCTGCCACGTGCGCGAGGGGCTCGTGGCCTGGCTGCGCGCGGCGGCCCCCGAGGCGCTGCCGCGCACCCGCTGGGAGTCCGACGCGCGTCACCTCGTGCTGCGGGCGCCGACCGAGCGGCCGTCGGACGGTTCCGACGCGCACCTGTTCACCGGGAGCGTCGAGGCCGTCACGCGCTCGCAGGCGTTCACCGGGCCGCACGACGAGCAGCTCCCCGACGGGCCGCAGCAGGAGGCGTACCTCGAGGAGCACGGCGCCGGCGCGGCGCGGCCCGTGGTGCGCACCGAGCGCTGACGCCGTCCACCCGAGCCGGTCGGCCCAGGCCCCGGGG
>JAEXEM010000015.1 GCA_023401045.1 Actinomycetes bacterium | reverse complement strand
CCGCTGGTGCGGTGCGGCCGCCGTGGGTCGGGCCCCGTGCCGTCGGGTGCCGGGTCAGTAGGTGATGTCCGGCGAGACGAGCATCGCCTGGTTCGCCACCCACGACATGGCCGTGAGGGCGACGAGGAAGACACCGGCGCCGGCGACGCGCACCCAGCGGCCGCCGCGGGCCTCGACGACGACGAGCCACGCCGCCGCGAGCGCCCCCAGCGCACCGAGCCCGGTGAGCACCTGCGCCGTGCGGACGAACGCCTCCGAGGGCAGCACGACCGAGCTGAGGTCGAGGAGGATCTTCACCCACATCCCGACTGCGACGAGCGTCGTCACGCCGGCTGCGAGGGTGAGGACCCGCGGCAGCCGCTCCGCGAGGGTCCGGGGCTCGGCAGCGGTCCCCGCGCGACGCCGGCGTACCGCACGGACGACGGCCGCGACGGCCGCTCCGAGCAGACCGAGGACGAGCAGCGCGACGACGCCGAGCAGCACGGGGACGAGCGCGGCGCGTGCCGGGCCGACGCGCACCTCGGTGAACGCCGAGTCGTGCGCGTACCGCGTGGCGTTCCCGTCGTCGTCCGTCTCGACGGCGAGCACCTGGGGGCCGTCGACCTGCCGGAAGACCCACGGGGTGTCCTCCTCGTAGACCGTCGGCGGCAGGCCGGCGGACGCGACGACGACGCGGGTGTCGTCGAGGACGCTCACCCGGGTGGGCTGCACGAGGGTCGAGAGGTTGAGGAACGTCGAGCGGAAGCCGCGCGTCGTCTCGTACGTGCCGGCGAACGCCGCGGCGTGCTGCGCGCGGGTCCGGTCGTCGACGACGTCGGTGCGCGGGGCGTCACCGGGGAAGTACCGGTCGGCGAACTCGTCGAGCACGCGGGTGCGCAGGTCGTACGCGGCGTGCTCGGCACCGACGCTGTTGAAGGACACGAAGATGCCCGCGCCGTCGTCCGGCCACAGCTGCAGGTGGGAGTGGAAGTAGATGGTGTCCCCGCCGTGGCCGACGACGCGGTGGCCGTTGCGGGACTCGTCGAACCAGCCGAGGCCCATGCGGGGTGCACCGGCGAGCGCGCCGAGCGTGCTGCCGTCGAGCGCGGGCTGCTGCATGCGGGCACGCGTCGCGTCCTCGAGCAGCGGCTCGCCGGTCGTCGGGCGGCCGAGCTGGGCGAGCAGGAAGCGGCCCATGTCGGTCGCGCTCGTCGTCAGCGCCCCCGCCGGGGCGTCCGCGACGGTCTCGAACGTCACCTCGGGGCCGTCGGACTCGCGGTACCCGAGCGACACGTCGCCCGCGAGGTCGTCCGGCACCGGCTGGGAGAACGTCGAGGACGCCATGCCGGCGGGCGCGAGGACGTGCTGCGCGACGTACTCGTCGAACGGCGTACCGGTCACCTGCTCGACGACGTACCCGGCGAGGAGGTACCCGTAGTTCGAGTACGACGGGGTCGTGCCGGGGGCGTACACCTGCGCCGGCGGGTCCTGCAGCACGAGGTCGCGCAGCGGCGGCGCCGGCTCGCCCGGCGCGAGGATCGCCCCGCCGACGCGCTCCTCGAACCCCGGGGTGTGGCTGAGCACGTGCCGCAGCGTCACCGGCTGCGGGTACGACGGGTCCTCGTCGAGGTAGTCGCGCACGTCGGTGTCGAGGTCGACGCGCCCCTCCTCGACGAGCTGCATGACGGCGGTCGCGGTGAGCACCTTCGACACCGACCCGGCGCGGAACAGCGTGCGGTCGGGGTCGACGGGCGTGCCGGACCCGACGTCGGCCTCCCCGAAGCCGCGGGTCGTGAGGACCTCGCCGTCGGCGACGACAGCGACGGTCGCGCCGGCGATCCTGCCCTCGGCGAGCGCGTCGGGGAGCATCCCGTCGAGCCACGTGTCGACGTCGGAGCGGGTGAGCCCGTCGGTCGAGGCGGGGACGGGCACGCGCGGCTCGGGTGCGGCCTGGGACGTGCCCGCGCACGCCGAGAGCACCGCGGCGACGGTCGCGCCGAGCACGGCGAGGGTGGTGCCGCGGACGGTGCGGCGGTGGGTGCGTGGTGCCGGGGACATGGCGGCCTCCTGGCGCCGCGAGGGCCCGGAACGTCACCGGGGCTGTGCCTCGTGGCCTGCATCCATGCTGGTCAGCGGCGTCGTGCGGCACATCGGGCGGAGAGCGGAACCTGGCGCTGCGCCTTTCGGGGGAGGTGGGGCCGTCGCTACGTACCAACGATGCAACCGGGGCACCGGGCGGTGGTCCGGTGCCCCGGTTCGCGCTCAGCCGCGCGGGTCGATGGGGAAGTTCTGGTCGAAGACGTGGTCGGGGTCGTACGTGCGCTTGAGCGCCCGCAGCCGGTCGAGCGTCGCCGGCGGGAACGCCTCGAGCAGGCGCTCGGGGCGGGGGTCGGTCTCGAACGACAGGTAGAGCCCGTCCATGTGGGGGAGCGCGAGGCGGTCCCACGCCGTGTCGAGCCCGGTGCGCGACGAGCGGCCGCCGAACGTCGTCACCGAGTGCTGCTGGTGGCGGTGGGCGTAGGCCGTCGCGTCCGGGGCGACGTCGTTCCCGGCGCCGCCGGTGGCGCGCACCTGGAGCAGCGGGGCGTCGCCGGACGCGAGCAGCCGGCCGAGGTCGTCCGCGGCGGCGTCGGTCATCGTCGTCAGCAGGCCGGAGCGGGTGACGGGCGGTGCGCCGCCGTCGTGGTGGCGCGCGACCGGCCCGACGACGCCCGCGTACGGGGTGAGCGTGGCGCGCTGGTCGAGCACCGGCCCCGCGTCGAGCAGCTCCTCGAGGACGGTGACGGCGGACGCCGTGTCGTCGTCGGCCCACACCGTCATCGCCTGCGCAACGGGCTGCCGGCTGCCGGTGCCGGCCTGGACGTGGAGGAAGCTCGTCAGCTGCCGGGGCGCCTGCTCGACGACCGACGCCCAGCGGCGCAGCAGCCGTGCCGGGTCGGACGCGTCGTAGACCATCGTCGCGTGGACGACCTGCGGGACCTCGGCCGCCTCGACCTCGACCCACGTGACGACGCCGAGGTTGCCGCCGGCACCGCGCAGGCCCCAGAACAGCTCGGGCTCGTGCTCGGCGTCGACGACACGGACCGTCCCGTCGGCGGTGACGACCTCGGCGGCGACGACGTGGTCGATCGTCAGGCCGAACGAGCGACCCAGCAGGCCGATGCCGCCGGTCGTCGCGAGACCTCCGACGCCGACACCGCCGTAGTCCCCGGACGAGATCGCCCAGCCGTGCGGTGCGAGCGTGGCCGCGACCTTGCCCCAGGTCGCGCCCGCCCCGAGCCGCACCCGCCGGGTGCGCTCGTCGACGACCGTCACCTCGTCGAGCGCGGACAGGTCGAGGACGACGCCACCGTCGTTCGTCGAGCGCCCGGAGATGCCGTGGCCGCCGGAGCGCACCGCGAGCGGGCCGCGCTGCGTGCGCGCCCAGCCGAGCGCGTCGACGACCTGGCGGGCGTCGCGTGGCAGCAGGACGACGCCGGGTGCGCCGCGGCGCAGGTAGGT
>JAEXEM010000304.1 GCA_023401045.1 Actinomycetes bacterium | reverse complement strand
GAGCGCGGCCGGGCGACGAACGTGCACGTGAGCGCGGCCCGCTCGGGGGTCGTCCAGGTCCGGCCCGCCCGGCCGTGGCCGGCGGTCTGGTGGTCGGCGACGAGCAGGCTCGCGTGCGGCCAGGCGTCCGGGTCCGACCGGAGGCCGGCGACGACGTCGTCGTTCGTCGAGCCCGTGCGGTCGACGACGTCGAGCCGGGCGACGGGGCCGGCGGGGGCGAGGAGCAGCTCGCGCAGGGTCGCGACGTCGAGCAGGGGCCACGTCATCCGGACATCATGGCGCACCGGTCCTCGCCACGCGGCCGGGCCCGCCGTGTTGTGGGGACCCCACAGGCGGCTCCGACGAACCCCGTCGTCGTTGTGCACGGTGCTGGTGGACATCGACAACTAGCCTCGGACAGGTGACGCAGAACCCGACCGCGCCCCCGAGCGCCGCCTCCGTCCCGGCGCCCGCGCAGCCCCCCGCCCGGACCCGGACGACCGCGGGGCTCCTCGCGGACCTGCGCGAGCGACGCGCGGCTGCCGTCGACGCAGCCGAGGAGAACGCCGCCGCCAAGCAGCACGCCCGCGGCCGCAAGACCGCCCGCGAGCGCATCGAGGCCCTCCTCGACCCGGGCTCGTTCGTCGAGCTCGACACCTTCGTGCGGCACCGTTCGACGAACTTCGGCCTCGAGCGCCGGCGCGTGCCGGGCGACGGCGTCGTCGTCGGGCACGGCACGGTCGACGGCCGGCCGGTGTGCGTCTACTCCCAGGACTTCACGGTCTTCGGCGGCTCCCTCGGTGAGGTGCACGGGCAGAAGATCACCAAGGTGATGGACCTCGCGCTGCGGACCGGCGCCCCGCTCGTCGGCATCAGCGACGGCGGCGGCGCGCGCATCCAGGAGGGCGTCGCCGGGCTCACGCAGTTCGCCGAGATCTTCCGCCGCAACGTCGCCGCGTCCGGCGTGGTCCCCCAGATCAGCCTCATCCTCGGCCCGTCGGCCGGCGGGGCGGTGTACTCCCCCGCCCTCACCGACTTCATCGTCATGGCCGACGGCACGTCGAACATGTTCATCACCGGGCCGGACGTCATCCGGGCCGTCACCGGCGAGGACGTCGGCTTCGAGGAGCTCGGCGGTGCGACGACGCACTCGACGCGCTCCGGGGTCGCCCACTACATGGCCTCCGACGAGGACGACGCGATCGACTGGGTGCGCACGCTGCTCGGGTACCTGCCGTCGAACAACCTCGCCGAGCCGCCGGCGTTCGCGCACGAGGCGGACCTCGAGCCCACCGAGGAGGACCTCGCGCTCGACGCCCTCGTGCCGGACTCCGACAACCAGCCGTACGACATGCACACCGTCATCGAGACCGTCCTCGACGACGACAGCTTCCTCGAGGTGCAGGCGCTCTACGCCCAGAACGTCGTCGTCGGCTTCGGCAACGTCGAGGGGCACCCCGTCGGGGTCGTGGCCAACCAGCCGATGCACATGGCCGGCACGCTCGACATCAACGCGGCCGAGAAGGCCGCGCGGTTCGTGCGCACGTGCGACGCGTTCGGCATCCCCGTGCTCACCTTCGTCGACGTGCCCGGCTTCCTGCCCGGGACCGACCAGGAGTGGAACGGCATCATCCGCCGCGGCGCCAAGCTCATCTACGCGTACGCCGAGGCGACCGTCCCGCTCGTCACCGTCATCACGCGCAAGGCCTACGGCGGCGCCTACATCGTCATGGGGTCCAAGCAGCTCGGCGCGGACGTCAACCTCGCGTGGCCGACGGCGCAGATCGCCGTCATGGGCGCCGGCGGGGCCGTCAACATCCTCCAGCGCGGGGCGCTCGCCGCGGTCGAGCAGGCCGGTGGGGACGTCGAGGCCGAGCGGCGCCGGCTGACGGCCGAGTACGAGGACGCCATCGTCAACCCGTGGGACGCCGCGGACCGCGGCTACGTCGACGACGTCGTCGAGCCCTCGAGCACCCGCGCCCACGTCGTCCGCTCGCTGCGGCTGCTGCGCAGCAAGCGGGCGTCCCTGCCGCCGAAGAAGCACGGCAACATCCCGCTGTGACCGGCCACCGGAGCGAGCCATGAGCGACCACGACGACCCGGCCCGGCCGGACGAGCACGACCCCGCGTCGCACGGCGCCGAGCCGCTGGCCGGCGTCGACCCGACCGAGCTGCACGCGACCGTCGACGAGCTCGCGGCCGCGCTGCACGCCTACGTCGAGACGGCCGTCGGGGTGCGTGCGGAGTTCAGCGCGCGCGAGGCCGACGAGGACCCCCGCGTGCTCGCCCTCGAGTCGCGCGTCGGCGGGCTCAACGCCCGGCTCTACGACCTCCTGCACGCCCGGCTCGGGCTGCACGCCGACCTCACCGGCATGACCTGGGACGACGGCGAGGGCGAGGAGCAGGTGGGCCCCGGCGACCGCGACACGTTCCACCTCAGCTTCGTCGTCGAGCTGCCCGCCACGACGAGCGACCTCACGCTCGACGCCGTCATCGACATCGTCGACGACGGCGGGGCGAGGGTCGCCCGCACCCTCGCCGAGCGCGGGTACGTCGTCGGCGGGTGGGGCGCGGGGCGGGGCGCACCCGTCGCGCTGGACGACGACGAGGACGACGACGACGAGGAGGACGACCTGTGACCATGCCCTACGGTGCGGGCCCGCACGTCCAGGTCGTGCGGGGGGTGCCCGACGACGTCGAGCTCGCCGCGCTCGTCGCCGGCCTCGTCGCGGCGGGCGGCTCGGACGCGACGGCGGAGGACGACGACGGGCGTGCCCGGGC
>JAEXEM010000302.1 GCA_023401045.1 Actinomycetes bacterium | reverse complement strand
CCCCCGCGACGTCCCGCAGCCGCGCCCGCACGGCTCCGCCGCCGACGCGGCCGCGCCGCCCGTCACGGTGGCCGCCTCGGCGACGACGACGCCGCAGCCCGCGGTCGAGGACCTCGAGGGCCTCGTCGACCAGCTGCGCGCCAGCGGGATGCGGGTCTCGCTCGTGCGCCTCGGCACACCCCGCCACCTGCCGCCCGGTGCCGGGCTCACCGTCTACCGCGTCGCGCAGGAGTCCCTCACCAACGTGCTCAAGCACGCCGGCCCCGACCCGACCGTCACCGTCGAGCTCCAGTGGCGGCCGGCGTCGGTCGTCCTCGTCGTGTCCGACGACGGCCGCGGCGCCGCCGCCGACTCCGACGGGCTCGGCCAGGGGCTCCTCGGGATGCGCGAGCGCGCCGAGATGTTCGGCGGCACCGCGACCGCAGGCCCACGCCCCGGCGGCGGCTTCCGGGTGCGTGTCGAGCTCCCCACCCCGGACGGCGGCGTCACGAGCGCCCCGGCAGATGCGAGAGGATCCACCGCGTGAGCACCCCCGACGTCGTCCGTGTCGCACTCGTCGACGACCAGCAGCTCGTCCGCGCCGGCTTCCGCATGGTCATCGACTCCCAGCCCGACCTCGAGGTCGTCCTCGAGGCCGGTGACGGCGCGCAGGCCGTCGCCGCCCTCGACCCCGCGGCGCGGACCGTGACCGGCCCGGTCGACGTCGTCCTCATGGACGTGCGCATGCCGACGATGGACGGGCTCACCGCGACCGAGCGGATCGTGTCCCGCGCGACGCCGGGCACGCCTGCGCCACGCGTCATCGTCCTCACGACGTTCGACCTCGACGAGTACGTGCTGTCCGCGATCCGCGCCGGCGCCAGCGGCTTCCTGCTCAAGGACGCACCGCCGGAGGAGATGCTCGCGGCCATCCGCACCGTCCACCGCGGCGACGCGGTCATCGCGCCGTCGAGCACCCGCCGGCTGCTCGAGCACCTCGTCACCGCGCTGCCCGAGGACGAGCCCGCCGCCGAGGAGCACCCGGCGCGGCTCGCCGTCTCCCAGCTCACCGACCGCGAGCGCGAGGTGCTCGTCCTCATGGCCCGCGGCCGGTCGAACACCGAGATCGGGCAGGACCTCTTCGTCGCCGAGGCGACCGTCAAGACGCACGTCGGCCGCATCCTCGCCAAGCTCGGCGCGCGCGACCGGGTCCAGGCCGTCGTCGTCGCGTACGAGACGGGGCTCGTCCGCCCCGGCGCCTGACCGGGGTCCACCCCGGGCGGTACGACCGCCCCCGGCGTGCGACCTGGGGATGACACCGCGCCACGCGACGTCCCGCCCCAGGCCAGACGACACGACCGGACGCCGCGGACAGAGTGGTGGCATGACTCCAGCAGCATCCCCCTCCACCCGTCCGGCGTCGAGCGCCCGCGGCCTGTCGAAGCGCTACGGGTCCGGCGCGGCCGAGGTCCGCGCCCTCGACGGCGTCGACGTCGACTTCGCCGCCGGTGCCTTCACCGCGATCATGGGTCCGTCCGGCTCCGGCAAGTCGACTCTCATGCACCTGCTCGCCGGCCTCGACACCGCGACGGCCGGTACCGTCCACCTCGGCGAGACCGACCTCACCTCCCTCGACGACGACTCGCTCACGCGCCTGCGCCGGGACCGGGTCGGCTTCGTCTTCCAGTCCTTCAACCTGCTGCCGATGTTCACGGCGGAGCAGAACGTCCTGCTGCCGCTCGACCTCGCCGGCCGCAAGGTCGACCAGGCCTGGTTCGACACGCTCGTCGGCACCCTCGGGCTCGGCGCACGTCTCGCGCACCGTCCGTCGGAGCTCTCCGGCGGGCAGCAGCAGCGCGTCGCGATCGCCCGTGCGCTCATCGCCCAGCCGGAGGTCGTCTTCGCCGACGAGCCGACCGGCAACCTCGACTCCCGCGCCGGCGCCGAGGTCCTCAGCTTCCTGCGGCGCTCGGTGCGCGAGCTCGGCCGCACGGTCATCATGGTGACCCACGACCCGACCGCGGCCGCGTACGCCGACCGCGTCGTCCTGCTGGCCGACGGCCGCATCGCCGGTGAGATCACCGACCCGACGCCGGAGTCCGTCCTCGCCGGCCTCGAGGGCCTGCGCGGCCTCGAGGAGCCCGCCGGTGCGGAGGTGCGGGCCTGATGCTGCGCCTCACCCTCGCCCAGATGCGACGCAGCCTGGGCCGGCTCGTCGCCGCGGGCGTCGCCATCGCGCTCGGCACGGCGTTCGTCGCGATCACGCTCGTCGCCGGCGACGTCATGACCCGCACGAGCTACGACGCGGTCACCGCCGGCATGGGGAAGGCCGACCTCGTCGTCATGACCGAGGGCTCCTTCCAGGGCGTCGACCTCGACCCGCTGCGCGCGGTCGACGGCGTCCGCGCCCTCGACCCGCTCACCTTCGGCTACGCGCAGCTCGAGCACGGGCGACGCGGCACCACCGAGGCGCTCGTCCCGACCGCCTCGGACCCCCGCCTCGCCACGCTCGAGGTCGTCGAGGGCACGGCGCCCACGAGCGACACCCAGATCGCGTTGGCGCCCCGGACGCTCGAGCGCCTCGGGGCCGGGATCGGCGACACGCTCGAGGTCACCTGGCCGGACCCCGACACCGGTGACGAGCGCTCCGCGGACGTCACCGTCTCGGGGACGGTCGAGGACCCCGCCGGTGCGTGGTCACGGCTCGGCGGTGCCGGTCTCGCGGTGCCGTCCGCGGTCGCGACCTGGTCCGGCGTCACCGATCTCGCCGACCTGTGGCCGAGCGCGCTCCTCGTCGCCGTCGAGCCCGGGCAGCAGGACGCGGTCGCCGCCGAGCTGGAGTCGCTCGCGCCCGCCGGCAGCTCGGTGCTCACACGCGACCAGGCGGCCGCGCAGCAGGTCGAGGAGGTCGCAGGCGGGACGAACGTCGTCGTCGGCATCGTCCTCGGGTTCGCGGCCATCGCGCTGCTCGTCGCCGCCCTCGTCATCGCGAACACCTTCCAGGTCATCGTCGCGCAGCGCACGAGGATGCTCGCGCTCCTGCGGTGCGTCGGCGCCCGTCGCTCCCAGGTGCGCCGCTCGGTCCTCAACGAGGCGGGTGTGCTCGGCCTCACGTCCTCGGCCGTGGGCCTGCTCGCCGGCACCGGTCTGGCCCAGCTCGCGCTCACGGTCCTCGGCCCCCGGGCCGAGGGCTACCCGCTGCCGCCGTTCGTCACGGTGACCCCGTCCACCGTGCTGCTCACGCTCCTCGTCGGGGTCGCGGTCACCGTCCTCGCCGCCCTCGTGCCGGCGCGTCAGGCCACCCGCGTGAGCCCCGTCGCCGCCCTGCGCCCGCTCGGTGCGCCCGAGGTGCGCAGCCGCGCGGGCAAGGTGCGCCTCTGGGTGTCGG
>JAEXEM010000395.1 GCA_023401045.1 Actinomycetes bacterium | reverse complement strand
CCGCCGGACGGTCCGCGGTGACGCCCTCACCGCGCACGACGACCTCCTGCCCGGCCGAGACGGCACCGCCGTCGCAGTCGACGAGGAGCACCGCGTCCTCCGGCACCGAGCGCTTGACGACGGCGAGCGCGACCGGGCCGAGCTCGTGGTGCCGCGCGACCGTCGTCACCCGCCCGACCTCGCGTCCCTGCGCCTCCTCCTCGCCGCCCGACGTCGGCGCGGCCGCGGCGGGCAGCCGCACGGGGGCACCGACCTCCGGAACGAGGTGCCCCGAGCCGTCGAGGTGGAGCATGACGAGCCGGCGCGGCGGACGCCCGAGGTTGTGGACCCGGGCGACGGTCTCCTGCCCGCGGTAGCAGCCCTTGTGGAGGTGGACGGCGGTGCGCAGCCAGTCGAGCTCGTGCGGGATGGTCCGGTCGTCGACCTCGTGCGACGTGCGCGGGCGCCACGCCTCGACGCGCATCGCCTCGGACGCCCACGTGCCGGCGAGCGGCCAGCCGGCCGCCTCGCGTGCCCGGACCTCCTCGACGAGCCGGTCACGCGGGACGAGGACGAGGCGCCAGCGCCGGTCGGCGCCGGGGTGCTCGTCGTCGTCGGCCGCGTAGCGGGTACCGCCGGGGGCGGTGCGGGGCCACGGGTCGCGCCACGTGACGGGCTCGTCGGGGCCGCCCTCGGCGTCGACGGGCTCGGCGAGCGCCGCCCAGTCGTCGGTGGCGTCGGCGACCTCGACGCGCAGCATGAAGCGCATCCGGTCGAGCCAGGCGGCGAGCGCGGGTGCGGTCTCGGTGACGAGCCACGTCGTCGTGCCGTCGTCGACGACGCCGGCGGCGTGCTCGACGCGGCCGTGCGGGTCGAGCACGAGCAGCTCGGTCGACGTGCGCGGCGGCAGGCCGGTGAGCTCCTGGCTGGTGAGCGAGTGCAGCCACGAGAGCCGGTCCGGGCCGGTGACGGTGACGACGCCGAGGTGCGACTGGTCGACGACCGCCCCGCCGCGCGCGAGGGCACGCTGCTCGGCGGTCGGGTCGCCGTAGTGCCACGCGACGCCGGCGTCGGCGCCGGCGGCGGGGACCGCCCCGTGCCGGTCGAGCAGCGGGCTGCGGTGGCGCGGGGCGTCGGTCATGTCAGTCCTCCACCCTGCTGAGCCGCCCGGAGGCGTACGACTGCATCGGCTGCCCGAAGGCGGCGAGGTCGTGCGCCCACATGAGCTCGCCGTTGACGAGGCCGTAGAGGCGCTTGCCGGCGTTGACGGCCGCACCCGTCGCCGTGTGGGCGATGAGGTCCGAGACGAGGTCGATGCGACCGTTGCCGACGGCCCCGACGTAGACGTCGACGTGCCCCGACGGGTCGGCGAGCAGCAGCTCGACCGGGTGCTGGTCGTCCGGGAGGCCGTCGGGGCGCTCCGGCGGCACCCGCCAGAACCCGGCCTCCGTCGTCCACACCGGGCCGAGGCCCTCGGCCTCGGCGGGCGCGGCGTCGGGGTCGTCCGCCGGGGGCGCGTCCGGGTCGAGCGACGCGGCGTCGTCGGGTGCGACGACGAGCCGGATCGTCGTGCGGTAGGCGAGGTAGGGACCGCCGTCGTGGCTGATCTCGAGCTCCTGCGTGAAGGTGCTCTCCTCGACGCCGGGGTACCCCACGACGCCCTCGCCGCGCCAGCGGCCGACCAGCCAGGCGAGCGGGTAGACCTCGGGGGCCAGCCCCTCGGGCAGCACGAACGGCACGGTGCCTCCTCCGGCTCGGTCGCGCACGAGCGGCAGGCGTCGTGCGCGGGTGGCGGACGGCCGGGCGGCCGTCCGCTCGCGTCAGCTGCGAGGGCTCAGCGCTGGCCCTGGTACAGCCGGTAGACGACGAAGCCCGCGAACCACGCGATCGTCAGCGAGGCCAGCACGAGCAGGCCGATGAAGAAGCCCTCGAGCGCAGTCATGCACCGATCCTAACGACGCCGCGGCGCGAGGTCGTCCCCGCAGGTCCGCGGCGCGCCCGGACGTCGGGCCGCACGACGGGCGCGGTGCCGCCTCAGCCCGCGAGGACGCGCCCCGCGACGTAGACGAGCAGACCGCTGACGGTCACGGGGAGCACGGCGACGGCGACCGAGGGCAGCCGCCGGTCGAGCGCGGGCAGCCGGTCGAACAGCGCGTGCATCGCGATGACGAGCACGCCGATGCCGAGCCCCAGCACGGTCCCCGCGACGAGCATGACGGCGGGCAGCAGCCAGCCGACGAGCGTGCCCCCGGCCGTCGCCGCCGCGACGGTGACGAGGTAGACGAGCCACGTGCGACCGCGCAGCGCGACCGCGACGGACCCGAGCGCCAGCGCGACCGCACCGGCGACGACGAGCTCGGCCCCGCCGTCGAGCCGCGCGGTGGCGATCCAGCCGCTCACGCTCACCGCGAGCACCGTGCCGGCCACCGTGCCGGACACCGACTCGACCATCCGCACCCGCCCGCCGCGGCGCAGCAGCTCGTTGACGAACGCGAGGACGACCGCGCCGGCGAAGACGAGCGCGAGGTGCTGGAGGTACGGCTGCTGCGGCGTGAACGTCACGGCCGCGACCGACCCGACCCCGCCGAGGGCGACGACCGCGCCCGCACCGGGGGTGAACGGGAGCCCGGCGAGGGTCGGCCAGCCGGCGGCGAGCGCGAGCACGAGCAGCGCGGCGACAGCGGCCAGCGGGAGCACGTCGAGGAACCCCGCCACGGCGACGACGGCCGCGAGCACGGCCGTGAGGACCGAGCGCGTCTCGACGCTCATCGCGTGCTCGTCCGCTCGTCCCGACGGGTCGTCACGGTCTGCCGGCGGCACCGCTCGGCGGGTCGGTCGTCGTCACGCACGCCGGCGATTCTCGCAGACGGACGTCCGACACCCTCGCGCACCTGAGCGGACGACGCGACGCGACCTGGGCACGCGGTAGCGTGTCCTCCACTCGCAGCCAGGAGGTGACAGGTGGCGGATCTGCTGCTACTCACGCCTGCGTCCGGGGGTTCGGCACAGGTGCTGCCCGCGTTGGGGCTCCTGTCCCACCGGGTCCGCGTCCTGCCGGTCGAGCCGTCCGCCCTCGTGGACGCCCCGGACGCGGACATCGTCGTGCTCGACGCACGGCGCGACCTCGTCACCGCGCGCACGACCTGTCGCCTGCTGCGCGCCACCGGTCTGACGGTCCCGCTCGTGCTCGTCCTCACGGAGGGCGGGCTCACCGTCGTCACCGCCGAGTGGGGTGCGGACGACATCGTCCTCGAGCACGCCACCCCGGCCGAGGTCGAGACGCGCTTCCGGCTCGTCATGGAGCGCGCGGCGACCTCCGCCTACGACGACACCCCGCAGGAGATCTCCTCCGGCGAGCTGACGATCGACGCCGGCGGCTACACCGCACGCCTGCGCGGGCGCCCGCTCGACCTCACGTACAAGGAGTTCGAGCTCCTCAAGTACCTCGTGCAGCACCCGGGCCGCGTCTTCACCCGTGCGCAGCTGCTCCAGGAGGTGTGGGGCTACGACTACTACGGGGGCACCCGCACCGTCGACGTCCACGTGCGGCGGCTGCGTGCCAAGCTCGGGCCCGAGCACGAGCAGCTCATCGGCACCGTGCGTAACGTCGGCTACAGGTTCGACCCGCCGAAGGACCGCCGCCCGGTCGAGGACCGCGGCGAGCTGCCCGCAGCCGCCGAGGCCTGACAGGCACGACGGGCGCGGCGGCACCGCCGGCAGGTAGAGTCGCCGGCCGGTGCGCCGGGAAGTCTGGTCGGCAGTCCTGCCGTCGACCCCTCGAGAGGTGCCCTGTGCCGCGACCCCGTCCCTTCCTGCTCACCGCGCTGACGCCAGGCGGTGAGCGCAACCTGCGCGACACGCTCCGCGACGAGCGGGTCGGCGGTCTCCTCCTGCTCGTCGCCACGGCCGCCGCGCTCGTCTGGGCCAACGCGTGGCCGTCGTCGTACGAGGGGGTCGCGTCGACCGTCGTCGGCCCGGCCGCGCTGCACCTCGACCTCACCGTCGCACAGTGGGCCTCCGACGGGCTGCTCGCGATCTTCTTCTTCGTCGTCGGGCTCGAGCTCAAGCGCGAGATCGTCGTCGGCGAGCTGCGCAACCCCGCCCGCGCCATGCTCCCCGCGGTCGCCGCCGTCGGCGGCATGCTCGCGCCCGCGGGCCTCTACCTCGCGGTCAACCTCCTGAGCGAGGGCGGTGCCGCAGGTGGCTGGGCCGTGCCGACCGCCACCGACATCGCCTTCGCGGTCGGCGTGCTCGCGATCGTCGGGCGCAGCCTGCCGACGTCGCTGCGGGCGTTCCTCCTCACCCTCGCCGTCGTCGACGACCTCCTCGCGATCATCGTCATCGCGGTCGCCTTCACCGACGGCGTGGCGCTCGGGCTGCTCGCCGCCTCCCTCGCTGCCGTGGCGCTGTTCGCCCTCGCCGTCGCACGCGGCCTGCGCTCGCCGTGGCTGCTCGTCCCGCTGGCGCTGCTCGCGTGGGGGCTGCTGCACGCCTCCGGGGTGCACGCGACGATCGCCGGCGTGCTGCTCGGTCTCGTCGTCCCGGCGCGCCCCGGCTCGGCCACGTACCCGCGCGGTCCCGTCGTCGACTCCCCCGACGCGCCCGACCACTCCCTCGCGGAGGTCTACGAGCACCGCTGGCGGCCGCTGTCGGCCGGGTTCGCGGTGCCGGTGTTCGCGCTGTTCGCCGCCGGGGTCGTCATCGACCCCGCGACCCTCGGAGCCGCCTCGTCCGACCCGGTCGCCCAGGGCGTCGTGCTCGGGCTCGTCGTCGGCAAGCCGGTCGGCATCGTGCTGGCGACGTGGCTGCTCGCGCGCTTCACCCGCGCGCGGCTCGCGCCCGGGCTGGGGTGGGCGGACATCGCGGCGGTCGGCGTGCTCGCCGGCATCGGGTTCACGGTGTCGCTGCTCGTCGGGACCCTGGCCTTCGGTGACGGCAC
Source organism: Actinomycetes bacterium (assembly GCA_023401045.1). GTDB lineage: Bacteria > Actinomycetota > Actinomycetes > Actinomycetales > Cellulomonadaceae > Cellulomonas. Next base: position 2,249 of record JAEXEM010000395.1, on the reverse strand, counting down.
GGCTCGCGACGACCACGTCGTCGTCGGCGTGCTCGCCGCGTCGGTGCTGGCCGCGGTCGTCGGCGGTGCGCTGCTCGCGTGGCGCGGGCGGGTGCACGCCGCGCGGACCACGGCGGCGCACCACGGGAGCCCGCCGACCCGATAGGTTCGCCCTGATGAGCCAGGTCGACTCCGCCACGCTGCTGCTCGACGGCCCGTGGGAGCACCGTTTCGTCACGGCGAACGGCGCACGCTTCCACGTCACGGTCGCCGGGCACCCCGACGCACCCCTCGTCGTCCTGCTCCACGGCGTCCCGCAGTTCTGGTGGGCGTGGCGCCACCAGATCCCGGCGCTCGCCGCCGGGGGCTACCGGGTGGCCGCGATGGACCTGCGTGGCACCGGCTCGTCCGACAAGCCGCCGCAGGGCTACGACGTGCCGACGCTGGCGTCCGACGTCGCCGGGGTCGTGCGCTCCCTCGGCGCCGGGTCGGCCGTCGTCGTCGGCTCCGGGTCCGGCGGGGACGTCGCCTGGGCGGTCGGCGCCTACCACCCGGACGTCGTCCGGGCGCTCGCCGTCCTCGCGGCTCCGCACCCGGTCGACGTCACGGCCGGTCCGACGCCCCCGCCCTCGCCACGCGCCGCCGCCCTCCTCGCGTTCGCCCAGCTGCCGTCGTTCCCCGAGCGCGCCATGGTCCAGGGCGACCTCGTCGACCGCCTCCTCACCCACTGGGGCGGGGTGCCGGGGCGCCCGTCACCGGACGTCGTCGACACGTACCGGCGCGCCGTGCGGGTGCCGTTCGCCGCCCACAGCCAGCTCGAGCAGGTGCGCTGGCTCGTTCGGTCGACGCCACGCCCGGACGGCCGCCGGTACCGCGCGGCGCTGCGGGCGGCACGTCCGGTGCCGGTGCTCCAGGTCCACGGCCTGCGCGACGGGCTGCGCCCGGCGGCCGCCGCGGCGCTGCGCACGACGCCCCACGTGGCCAGCCCCTACCGGCTGGAGATGCTCCCGGGCGCGGGCCACTACCTCACCGAGCAGGTGCCGGCCCTCGTGAGCGACCTGCTCCTCGACTGGCTGACGGAGATCGACGTCCGCTGACGGACGCCGCGTCCGGGCTCAGCCCTTGAGCATGGCCGCCGCACGCACCGGGTCGGTCTCCCCGATGCCCGCCGACGGGCACAGTGCCGCGACGGGGCACGCCCCGCACGCGGGCCGGCGGGCGAAGCACGTGCGCCGGCCGTGGAAGATGAGCCGGTGGGAGGCCATCGTCCACTCCTTGCGCTCGAGCAGCGCACCGAGCTCGGCCTCGATGACGACCGGGTCCTCGCTCGTCGTGTAGCCGAGGCGGTGCGACAGCCGCTGCACGTGCGTGTCGACCGTGATCCCCGGGATGCCGAAGGCGTTGCCGAGCACGACGTTCGCCGTCTTGCGGCCGACGCCGGGCAGCGTGACGAGGTCCTCGAGCCGGCCGGGCACCTGCCCGCCGAACCGCTCGACGAGTGCCTGCCCGATCCCGGTGACGGCGCGGGCCTTGGCACGGAAGAACCCGGTGGGGCGCAGCACGTCCTCGAGCTCGGTCGGGTCGGCCGCGGCGAGCGCGGCCGGGTCCGGCCAGCGCGCGAACAGCTCGGGCGTCGTCGCGTTGACGCGCACGTCGGTCGTCTGGGCCGAGAGCACCGTCGCGACGAGCAGCTCGAACGGCGTGCGGAAGTCGAGCTCGCACCGGGCGTCGGGGTACCGCACCGCGAGCGCACGGTCGACCCGCCGGGCGCGGCGGGTGCGGGCGAGCGGGGACTCGGGCACCGCGGAGGGGGGCGCAGGCACACCGGCGGACGGACGGACGCGGGGGGCGGTCGGCTCCACCGGTCGAGCGTACGACCGGCCACCGACACCCGCCCGTTGCTCCCGGCGGGTGAGAGATGCGTCTCTGACCTGCCCGGACGGTCAAGTCCGCCCCCCGCCCGGCCGAATCACCGGGCATGACGTCACGCGTCGACCAGACGCTGCACGACCTCCGCCTCGAGCGTCATGCCCTCCGTGCCGAGCAGGCGCGCGTCTCGCGGTGGCGCCGCGTCGTGCGCGCACGCATCGACCTCGCGGTCGCGCAGGCCGCCCCACCGGGGCCGCTCGGCGAGCACGTCGCGCTCTCGCCGGCCGCCGGTCCGCGGTCGGCCGTGCCGCACCCCGTCGAGCTGTGGTCGACGCTCGGCGCGCACCCCACGGAGGTCGGCGCGCTGCCCCGGCTGCGCGACCTCGACGACCGGCTCCGGC
>JAEXEM010000351.1 GCA_023401045.1 Actinomycetes bacterium | reverse complement strand
CGTCCCGTCCGTGCCCCCGGCTGCGCCCGGCCCGGCCCCGGCGGAGGCCGACGCGGTGTCCTGCGCGGCCGCGGCCGCCGGGACGCTGTAGGTGAGCGTCAGCGTCGGGGCGTACCGGGACGGCGTTGCCTCGCGGGACCAGAACCGGGCGTTGTCGTCCCCGCCGCCGGCGAGACGCAGCGTGACCCGTCCGCCGAGCGACGGCACGAGCCCCGCGACGTCACCGACGAGCTCGTAGGCGGTGTTCCGCTCCGACACGTCCGGCAGCGTCCCGAAGAGCGTGCCGTCGCCGGTCGGGCGGTTGGACCACACGATCCCCGCCTCGGTCCACTCCGCCGTGAGCACGGACGCGGTCACCGGTCGCTCCGACGCGGCCGTCGGGTCCGTCGACGTCCGCAGCGAGAGCACGGCGGAGGTCAGCTGGGTGCCGGCCGGGGCCTGCGGCAGGTCGAACGCGAGGAACGACTCCTGCGCCGACGCCTCGGACCGGACCGCGAGCTGGGTGTTCGTCCCGTAGTTCGTCGAGGGTGTGCTCGCCAGGACCATGGCGTCCGCGGCCGCGCCGAGGACGACCGTCACGGGCTCGGTCGGCGGTGGCGGCACGACGACCGCTGCCGAGGCGGACGGCGCGCTGGCGTTGCCGGCGGCGTCGAGCGCGACGACCCGGTAGTGGTGCTCGCCGGGGACGGCACCCCCGTCGACGATCTGCGGCTCGGCCACCTCACCGACGACGACGCCCTCGGACACCGGGAACTGCGCGGAGGCACCCCGGTAGACGCGGTACCCGGCGACCCCACGGTCGTCGGTCGACGCGGTCCACGTGACCGTCACCGTCCCGTCCGCGCCGACGGCCCCGGCGACCCCCGCCGGCACGCTCGGCGCGGTGACGTCCGGTCCCAGGACGACGACCTCGACGACGGCGCTCGGCGCACCGGCGTTGCCGGCCGCGTCGTACGCCACGACCCGGTAGTGGTACGTGCCCGGCGCGAGCCCCTCGTCGGTGTGCGACGTGCCCGTCACCTCGAGCTCGGTCGTCGACCCCGCCGGGAACTGCGGCGACGTCGACCGGCTGACGACGTACCTCGTCACGCCTCGGTCGTCCGTCGCCGGCTGCCACGCCAGCGCCACGTCGGCCTCACCGCTCGGTGTCACGGTGAGCCCCTCGGGCGCGCTCGGGGGCGTGACGTCCGGGCCGACGACGACGACCTCGACGACCTCGCTCGGCGCACCGGCGTTGCCGGCCGCGTCGTACGCCACGACCCGGTAGTGGTACGTGCCCGGCGCGAGCCCCTCGTCGGTGTGCGACGTCCCCGTCACCTCGAGCTCGGTCGTCGACCCCGCCGGGAACTGCGGCGACGTCGACCGGCTGACGACGTACCTCGTCACGCCCACGTCGTCCGTCGCCGGCTGCCACGCCAGCGCCACGTCGCTCTCGCCGCTCGGCTGGGCCGTCAGCCCCTCCGTGACGCTCGGCGGCGTCGCGTCGGGCGGGGTCGCGCCGGTGCCGAGAGCGTGGTGCAGCGCCACCTGCTGGGCGGTGAGCGCACCGGAGTACACCGCGACCTCGTCGATCGCGCCGTCGAACCACGGGCTCGTCGCACCGCCCCACGTCCGGTCCCCGCCGACGCGCCAGTAGCCGGTGTAGCTCTGGGCGGCCGTCGCCGGGTGGGTGCCGACGAGCACCCCGTCGACGTACAGGGCCATGCCGGTGGTCGGCGACTGCGTCGCGACCACGTGGTGCCACTCGCCGTCGGCGTACGCGTCGGTCGAGGTGATGTTGTTCTCCTGGCCCGTCCACACGCCGAACGTCAGCCGCCCGTCGTCCCTCAGGTAGACGTGCCGGTCGTAGCTGCTCGACAGCCCGGTGCGCTCGCTGCCGAAGCCGATGAGCTTGCCGCCCGTCGTCGCCGACGACGAGAACCACAGCTCGAGCGAGTACGCCCGCGGGTCGCTGAACGACACGTCGGAGGAGATGTAGGCGCCGTCCGCCGCGCCCGTGCCGGTCGGCGCGAGGTCCATCGCCGTGCCCTGCTCGATCGCGCCCGGCAGGCCGCCGGTGACCGTGCCGCGTGCCGTCCCGGTGACGCCGTACCTGCCGGAGTCGGCGACCGTCCCCGGACCGGCCTCCTCGAGCCGCCAGAACAGGTCGGGGTCGAGCGAGTGCGCGGCGCTGCCGTACGCGTCCGCCGGGGCCGGCGGCACCGAGGGCGTGCGGCCCGTCGCCCGGTAGTGCGCCTCGACCTGCGCACCGGTGAGCACCGTCGGGTACACCGCGGTCTCGTCGATCTCACCGGCGAAGAAGTTGCTCGTCGGGCGCGAGGGCCACCCGTTGAGCTGGTCGCCGCCGATGCGCCACGAGCCGAGGTAGTCCTGCGCCACGGTGTTCGTGTTGCGCGCGACCCGCAGCCCGTCGACGTAGAGCACCATGCCGTCGGGTCCCTGCGTGGCGACGACGTGGTGCCACTCCCCGTCGTTGTAGGAGCGCGCCGAGCCCACCGTGACGGTGCTCCCGGTGTACGTCCCGAAGAGGAGACGACCGTCGTTCGTCATGTAGACGTGCCGGTCGTAGCTGCCCGAGAGCCGGGTCGCGTTGGTCCCGGTGTTGGGCATGCCGTTCCCGAACCCGACGATCTTGCCGCCGCGGTTGCTCGTCGTGCGGATCCACGTCTCGACGGAGTACACCGACGGCCCGGGCACGGTCCGCTCGTCGTACGCGTAGCCGGTGCTGCCGTCGAAGGTCACCGAGTACCCGCCGGCGCCGGTGGCCGCGTCCTCACCGCCGCGGTGCGTGACGCCCTGCATGTAGTTCACCTGCGAGCCACCGCCGGCCGAGTCGACCCCGTAGCGACCGGACGCCTGCTCGCCGCGCCAGTAGAGCTCGGCCCCGTCGCCGAGGACGGCCGACGCGTACGGCTGGGCGGCCGTCGCGGCGCGCACCGAGACCGCGGTCGACAGCGCGCTCGTGTTCGTGCCGTCGCTGGCCGTCACGCGGTACGTGTACTGCACACCCGGGGTCGCGGTCGTGTCGACGAACGTCACCTGCGGGCGCACCCACCACCGCGACTCGGCGGTGAGGGTCGCGATCGGCTCGCTCGAGCCGTTGCGGTGGACCCGGTAGGTGAGCAGCCCGTCGTCGTCGTCGTACGACGCGCGCCACGCCACCCGGTTCTCACCGGGCCGCAGCGACTCGGCACGCACGACCGGGACCGTCGGGGCCCCGACGTCGGGGCCGTCGGCGAACCGGGTGAGCGACTGCTGCGGGTTGCCGTTGACGCGGGTGAACTCGCCGCCCACCCAGAGGTAGCGCGAGCCGCCGGCCTCGGCGATCGTCAGCGCGCGCGGGCCGATCCCCTCGCCGATGCCGTCGTTGAGACGCGGACGCCAGGCGAGCATCTCGTTGCTCGCGTCCGTCCGGTTGGCCGTGAGGTACACGCGCACGCCGTCGGTGAACTCGCCGCGGTTGTTGGGCGCGCAGTCGTGGTGGTGGTGCGCCTCGTAGATGGTGCCCCGGTCGACGACGAGCGCCTGCGTGGCCCCGAGGCAGCGGTCCCGCCAGCGCTGGGCGAACGTGCCGTAGTCGATCGCGAACGAGCCGTCGAAGACGCCACCACCGGTGCCCTCGGCACCGACGTAGTACCCGGTCTCGTCGGTGGTGATCGCGTGGACGACCGACGTGTCGGGGATGAACCCGCGCGGGTAGTTCGCGACGTTCTCCCCGGTCGTCGCGTCGACGACCGCGAAGCCGTGGCTGTCCTGGCCGTTGACCGTGAAGAAGTCGCCCCCGATGCCGACGGTCTGCCCGTCCTCGCCCGCGGCGACCGCGAAGCCGCGCAGCTCGGTGTTCGCCACCCACGGCAGCAGCGCGCCGTTCGTCGGCGAGACGGCGGCGAAGTACTGGCGCGTCTGGCCGGCGACGCTCGTGAAGTCACCGCCGAGGTAGACGGCGTCGTCGGTGACGGAGACCGACCGGACGACCGAGGAGATGCCGCTGGGTCGGAACGCGCTGCGCACCGTGCAGGTCGGCACGTCGAGCGCGGCGAGCCGACCGACGGTCGTCCCCCCGACGTTGGAGAAGTTGCCGCCGATGTACAGCGTGCGCCCGTCGGGTGCGAGCGTGAGTGCACGGACGGTCGCCGTCCCGCCCGAGAGCGTGACCGTGGGCCGGCACGACCCGGGCGCGCCGGTGGCGGCGTCGAAGCTCGCCAGGGCCGCCACCGTGATCGGAGCCGCCGTGCTGCCGACCGGCGGGTCGAGGCGGCTGAACGTGCCACCGGCGAACACGACACCCCCGACGGCCTCGACCGCCCAGACGGTGCCGTTCGTCTGCCAGGTGGGCAGGTCGTCCGCGGTGAAGCCCAGCCCGTCGGACAGCGCCTCGGCGCTCGGGGCGGCCATGACGGGGACGACGAGCGCGAGTGCCACGGCCGCGACGGCGGCACGAGCGACGATCTTCAGCATTGGGGGCCCTTTCCCGGACATCCGCCCTGATGTGGCGCAAGAGTAGGGCTCACAAACTCTCCCAAGGGAGACATCTCGGGCACACTTCACCCGGGTGATCGCTCGACACCCTCCTCCGGGGCGCACGGGTGAATCGTCGCGAGCCATTTGCCCCGATTGGCCCGTTGTCGCCACAGTTGGCACATGCAGAGATGGCGCACCGTCGTCGAGGAGCTCGCAGCCGCCCAGAAGACGGCCCGCGGGGTCTCCTTGTGGTCCCGCTACGTCAACCGGCCGCTCGGCCGGCGGCTGGCGGCGGCGGCGGTCGTCGGCGGCCTGTCCGCGAACACCGTCACCCTCGTCAGCGCCTCGGTGACCGCGGCGGGGCTCGCGGTGCTCGTGCTCGCGCCGCCGTCGGCGGCCGGCGGCGGGGCCGTCGCCGCGCTGCTCGTCCTCGGGTTCGCGCTCGACTCGGCCGACGGCCAGGTCGCGCGGTACACGCACACCGGCTCGCCGGCCGGTGAGTGGCTGGACCACGTCGTCGACGCCGGGAAGATGGTCGCGGTCCACGCGTGCGTCCTCGTCGGGTGGTACCGCTTCGTCGACCTCCCTGAGCGTTGGCTGCTGCTGCCGCTGGCGTACCAGCTCGTCGCCGTCGTCGTGTTCGCCGGTGGCACCCTCGCGCCCCTGCTGCGCGAGGGAGGAGCGCCGGCACGCGCCCCGTCGACGGCACGCGCCGTCGCGCTGCTGCCTGCGGACTTCGGCGTGCTCGCGCTGTCGTTCGTCGCGTGGGGTGTCCCGGACCTGTTCCGGTGGGTCTACCTGCTGCTGGCGGTGGCGACGACCGTCATCGGCGCGGCGCTGGTCGCCCGGTGGTTCACCGGTCTGCGCCGACCGCAGGCCGTGCTCACATGAGCCCGGCGGGGACGTCCGGCGCGGCGGTGCGCCGCGGGCTGGGCCGCACGGCCGGCTTCGCGGTCAGCATGCTCGTCCTCGCGGTCGCCTCGCTGCTGCTCGTGCCCGCCCTCATCGCGGCGGGCGGGCCCCGGGCCTGGGGCGCCG
>JAEXEM010000293.1 GCA_023401045.1 Actinomycetes bacterium | reverse complement strand
GTGCGGGCTCGTCCCCGTCGGGGCGGGTGTCGTCACCGGCGCGCGGCTCGGAGCCCGCGGCGCCGGGCGGCTCGGAACCGGGTGTCGTCCCCATGAGCCGAACGTACTCGCGGCCGTCCGTCCCGGCGCGCGGGCGCTCCCGCGGGGTCGACGGGGCCGAGTCCCGCCTCGCGGCCACCTCGCCCCGCGGCGTGGATGCCGGGCAGACCCGGACGGACCCCTCCGCGACGGTCGCAGCACGACACAGCGGCCCGTGGTCCACATCACCCGCGAAACGGGCACGCCCCGGCACGTGGGCTGTCACGCTTGTCGCGGTCGTGCGCATCGCCTCGGCCGTCCGTGCCGGCCGCCCCCAGGAGTCCCCGTGCTCACGTCCCGTCGTCTGCTCGCCGCGCCCGCCGCGGCCCTCCTCGCACTGGCCCTCGCCGCCTGCGGCGGGTCCTCCCCGGAGGCCGCGCCGTCGGCCGAGCCGAGCGCGTCCCCGTCCCCCGAGGCGAGCCCGTCCCCCGAGGGCCTCGACCTCACGGCCGAGAACTTCGTCCCGACGCTCACCGAGGCCCTCGCCGCCGCGGGCAGCTACGACGTCGCGATGACGATGACCTCCGCCGGGGAGACGCTCACCGCGAGCGGCTCCGTCCAGACGCAGGACGGCACCCACGCCATCGCCATGGTGATGGACATGCCGGAGCTCGGGCAGGTGGAGATCAGGCTCACCGGCGGGATGGCGTACATCAGCCTCGGCGAGATCACCGGCGGCAAGTTCCTCCAGGTGGACCCGGCGGACACCTCGCACCCGATGGCCGAGGTGTTCAGCGGGATGGCCGAGGAGATCGACCCCACGCAGGGCCTCACGGGGCAGGCGCAGGCGATCGTCTCGGTCACCGCCGTCGGTGAGCCGGAGCAGCTCGACGGCGTCGAGGTGCAGGCGTACGACCTCGTCGTCGACCCGTCGAAGGCGCCGGAGATGCTCGCCGAGCTGCAGAGCTCCCTGCCCGAGGGCGTCACGGCCCCGGAGACGATCACCTACCGGTACTGGCTCGACGCGGACGCCCTCGTCCGCAAGGCCTCGTTCACGGTGCTCGACACGGCGGCCGAGATGACCTTCCGCAACTGGGGCAGCGGCACGCCCGTGACCGCCCCGACCGCGGACCAGATCTCCACCGAGGACCCGTTCGCCGGCTGAGCCCCGCACGGCACCCGCACCTGGCCCGGTGCCGCGACCCCGCGGCGCCGGGCCCGTGCGCGTCGGGCCGTGCGCTCGGACCCGTGCGTCAGGGCAGAGAGCGTCGCGGACGGCACCGCGGGCCGGCTCGACCGGCTCGCTCCGCGGCCGTCACTCCCCCGCGCCGAGGAACGTGCGCAGCGCCTGGACGAAGACCTCCGGCTGCTCGGAGTGCACCCAGTGCCCGGCGCCCTTGAGCGTGACGAGCCGGGTGCGCGGGAAGAGCCGGCGCATCTCGGGCTCGTGCTCGGGGCCGATGTAGTCCGACCGGTCCCCCGCGACCCACAGCACCGGGTGGTCGAAGGTCGCGTCGCCGACGTCGGGGAAGCCGCCGATGGTGGGCAGCTCGCGGCGCAGCAGGTCGAGGTTCGCCTGCCACCGGAAGCCGTCGCCGTCGGTCCGGAGGTTCTGCAGGAGGAAGCCGCGCACCCGCGCGTCGCCGACACGCTCGGCGAGGCGCTCGTCGGCCTCGCCGCGGCGGGTGATCGTCGACAGGTCGAGCGCGGCGAGGGAGTCGAGCAGGTGCTCGAACTCGCCGAGCGAGCCACCGGCGGCGGGGGCGATGTCGGCGACGACGAGCCGGTCGACGAGGTCCGGGTGCCGCAGCGCGAGCACCATCGCGACCTTGCCGCCCATCGAGTGCCCGACGACGTGCACCGGACCGTCCGCGGCGAACCCGGCCCGCAGGTCGGCAGCGACGAGGTCGGCGAGCTCGGCGTAGTCGAACCGCTCCGTCCACGCCGACCGGCCGTGGTTCGGCAGGTCGACGAGCAGCGAGCGGAACTCCGGCTGCAGCGCCTTGGCGATCTGCGTGAAGTTCCGCCCCTGCCCGAACAGGCCGTGGAGGAAGACGACGCGGGCACCGGTGTCCCCGACGGTCGTCGTGCTGAGGGTCCTGCCAGGGGCGCCGGGCTCGGTGGTGCTCACGGGGCCCGAGCCTAGGCGGCGCCCGTGAGGTCCGCGTCCGAGAGCACGACCCGCTCGCCGTCACCGTCCGTCGCCCGGACCTCGAAGGTCCCGGCGGCGGCGTCGAACGTGAGCGACGCGCGCGCGTCGCCGGAGGTCCACGTGAGCTCGCCGCTCGTCCCCTCGAGCCGCCACGTGTGCTCGCCGCCGAAGGCCGGGTGCTCGTTGCGCAGCCGCAGCCCCGTGAGCTGGGCGTGCACCGCGGGACGGGCGAGGGCCTCGTCGACCTCCGCCGGGGTGTAGTGGTGCCGGTTGACGTCCCGGCCGACCCCCGTGCGCGCCAGGAGCTCCATGTCGTTCGACCCGGCGAGCAGGCCGACGTAGTAGACCTGCGGGATCCCGGGCACGAAGAGCTGGATGAGCCGTGACAGCACGTAGCGGCGGTCGTCACGGGCGAGCGCGTCGTAGAACGTGCAGTTCACCTGGTAGAGGTCGAGGTTCGACGCCGCCGCACCCGTGGCCTGCCGCGACGTGCCACCGGAGTTGTCGTGGATCCGCTCGACGAGGGCGTCGATCTTCTCCGGGGCCAGCAGACCGGGCTCCCCCGGGCGCAGGTCCGACGGCCCGACGTCGACGATCCCGATCCCGTCGTGCGTGTCGAGCACCGTGACCGCGTTCGACGGGCGGATCGCCATCCACCCGGCCAGCGGCTCCAGGTCACCGGTCGTCAGCGCGTGCAGCACCAGCGGCGGCAGCGCGAAGTCGTAGACGAGGTCGACCTTGCGGGCGATCTCGATCTGCTGCGTGTGGTGCCCGTGCACCTCGACGAGTACCTGCGCGCCGCGCGCCCGCGCCTGCTCGACGATCCGCTCGGTGTACTCGTCGGTCGCCGGCGTCATGAAGCAGTCGGTGCCGGCCTCCTTGCCGGTGTACCCGACGGCGTCGAGCCGCAGCATCGTCACACCGCCGGCCGTGAGGGCGTCGACGACCGACGTGAGGTACTCCCAGGCCTGCGGCGTGCGCAGGTCGATGTCGACCTGGTCCGGCGTGAACGTCGTCCACACGAGGCGCCGGCGCCCGCCGAGGGTCATCGTCGTGAACGGCAGGCCCGGGCGCGGGCGGTAGATCCGGGCGAGGTCGTCCTCGGTGACGCCGTCGGGGAAGACGGACCCGAGCGTGAGGAACATCGGGGCGTGCGGGGACGCGTCGCCGTGCTCGCGGACGTCGCGGAACCGCGCGGAGTCCGCCGACACGTGGTTGACGATGACGTCGGCCATGACGTCGCGACCCTCGGCGAGCGCCCGCACGTCGTCCCACGTGCCGAGCCGCGGGTCGACCTGCGTGTGGTCGCGCGGGTCGAAGCCGGCGTCCACACCGTCGAACGGCGTGTAGAAGGGCAGCACGTGCACCCCGCCGAACGCGCCGGCGAGCGGACCGTCGAGCAGGGTCCGCAGGCCGCGCAGGTCGCCGGCGAGGCGGTCGGCGTAGGTGATGAGCTGGGGGCCGCCTGTCGTCACGGTCGTGCCTTCCGGGGTCGTACGGTCCCGGTGCGCACGCGCGCCGGGCATGGTCTGGGGACCGCGCCGCCCCGGGTGCAGGGGGGCTGCCGGGACGGCGCGGTCGTCGGG
>JAEXEM010000220.1 GCA_023401045.1 Actinomycetes bacterium | reverse complement strand
CCGGTGAGCGACGTCGGCAGCGCGGCGAGCACACCGAGGCCGACGAGGCGGTCCGCGGCGGGCTGCGCGCCCTCGCCGCCGACGAGGTCGAGCACGGTCGCGCTCGTCCACAGCCCGAGCGGCACGTCCGTCAGGAGCGGGTGCAGGGCGTGCCCGAGCGCGCGCCCGTGCAGCACGGAGGCGAGCCCCGGCCACCGCTCCAGCGCGTCGAGGACGACCGGCCGCAGCCGGTCCCCCACCGCGTCGAGCTGCTCGGTGTGCTCCAGCGCGCGGGCCGCGCGCAGGGCGGCCGACTCCTCGCTCGTCGTCGTCATGCGTCACTCCTCGTCGTGGCGTCGGGGCGTGCGCGTCGAGCATTCCACGGGGTCGTCCGGTCCGCCCGGGCAGCGGGCGGCGGTCGGTGCCCGCGGCCCGCACCGGTCAGGGAGCGATGACGAGCTCGGCGACGAGGCCGTCGCGCAGGGTCGTGCGGTACCGCAGCTCGGCGGTGCCACCGGGGAAGTCACCCTCGATGCGGACGACGACGACCCAGCGGTCGGCGGCGGCGCGCTGCGCGCCGAGGACCTCGGTCGTGAACGTGTACGGCGCCCCCGCGTGCGCGAGGAAGTCGGCGATCTCGGCGGTGCCGCGGTAGGTCCGCCCCTCGTCGGTGACGACCGCGTCCGGGGTGAACGTCCGCAGCGCGGTGCGGTGGTCGCGGGCGGCGTGCGCGGCGAGGTACTCGCGCAGGACGGTGGGCATCCGGTCGGGTGGCAGCAGGTCGGTGGGTGCGCTCATGCGCACCACACTGGTCCCCGCCCCGGCGGGACCTGCCACCGCTGGACACTCCCCCTGCGGGAGGGTGCAGGCTGCCGGGGTGATGACCGTCGGCGAGTTCTCCCGCCTCACCCACCTGAGCGTGCGCACCCTGCGCCGCTACGACGAGCAGGGCGTGCTCGCACCTGCGCGGGTCGACGAGCGCACGGGGTACCGCTACTACGCGGTCGAGCAGATCGCGGCGGCCCAGGTCGTCCACCGGCTGCGCGAGCTCGACGTCCCGCTGCCCGACGTCCGGCGCGTCCTCGCCGCCGCAGACCCGGACACCCGGGCGGCGCTGGTCGCCGAGCACCTGCGCCGCCTGGAGGACCGGCTCGACCGCACGCGCGCCGCCGTCACCTCGCTGCGACGCCTGCTGGACCCGGAGCCCGCGGGCCTCGCCGTCGAGCTGCGGACGGTACCGGCGACGGCGGTGGCCGCGGTCGCGGAGGAGGTCGACCTCGACGACGTCCTCGACTGGTACGCCGGTGCCATGGCCGAGCTCGACGCCGTCGTCCCGGCCGGTGCGGGCACCCCCGGCGGCCTGTACGACAACGCCCTGTTCGAGACCGGGCGCGGACGCCTCGTCGTCCACCGGCCCACGGCCGCGGCACCGCGCGTGGGCCGGGTGCACCCGTGCACGCTGCCGGCGGCGGAGGTCGCCGTCACGACCCACCAGGGCCCGCACGACGACATCGACGTCACCTACGGCCGCCTCGGTGCCTGGGTCGTCGAGCACGCGCTCGCCGTCGCCGGGCCGGTGCGCGAGACGTACCTCGTCGGGCCACGGGACTCCCCCGACCCGACCGCCTGGCGCACCGAGATCGGGTGGCCCGTCTTCCGGATCGGCCCCGGGCCGCGCCCGTCCACCCGCACTCCGGACCTGACCCCGCTCTGAGGCAGGTCAGTCGTCGGTGCCCTTGGTCATCTGCGCCTGCGTCGCCGCCTTCACCCGATCGGGCAAGATCGCCGCGAGGAGCGACTGCGCGCGCGCCTTGAGGCTGCGCACCTCGACCTCGTCCTTGCCGGCGAGCATCCCCTCGACCCCCTGGTGCGCGACCGTCGCCGGGTCGTCCTTGCCACCGCGCCCGACGCGGGTGTCCTCCATGCCGGCCTCCTCGAAGAAGGCGGTGTCCGTCGGGCCGGGCAGCAGTGCGGTGAGCGTCACCCCGGTGTCCTTCAGCTCGTGCCGGACGGCCTCGGTGAAGGACGTGAGGAAGGCCTTCGACGCCGCGTACGTCGCGTAGTAAGGGCCGGGCATGAGCCCGCCGACGGACGAGGTGACGAGCACCCGGCCGGCGCCGCGCTGCACCATCCCGGGCAGCAGCGCCTTGGCGAGGCGCAGCGTCGCGACGACGTTGAGCTCCACGGTCGCGAGGTCCTGCTCGAGCGGAATCTCGAGGAACGGCCCACCGTCGCCGCGGCCGGCGTTGAGCACCGCGACGTCGAGCGGGCGGCCGGTGGCGGTGAGCGCGTCGAGCAGCGCCTGCACGCCGGCGGTGGCCGTGAGGTCGGCCCGCACCGCGCGCACGGCGGTGCCGTGCTGCGAGAGCCCGTCGGCGGCGAGCGCGAGGTCGGCGCCGTCTGCGGTGACGAGCAGGTCGAACCCGCGCTCGGCGAGCTCGGCGGCCCGCTCGAGCCCGATCCCGCTCGACGCGCCGGTGACGAGGGCGAGCGGGCGGACGGTCGTGGCGTTCTCCATGGGGGCACCTCCGGTCGGCCGGGTCGCCGACGACGCTACGGCGGGGTGCCGCGCTCGGCATCTGCGCGGGCGGCGCGCGGCACGCTCACCCCGACCTCCTGGCGGGCTCCCCGGGTGCTCCCCGGCGGAGCCGCTGCCGCCGAGCACACCCGGGC
>JAEXEM010000283.1 GCA_023401045.1 Actinomycetes bacterium | reverse complement strand
GCCGTCGGCGTTCTCGGACGGCCGCCGACGGCCTGTCGCCGGGGCCCTCGCCCGACCCTTGGGTGCGCTCCCACGACTGCCACCTCCTAAGCGTTTCGCGGCCTGGCGCGCCGTCGCGCGCGTCAAGAGAGTGAGCGACGACCAGACCGCTCACCCCCGGCGCGACGCGGCGCCGCCGGGTCGGCGGTCCGTTCCTTCGTGCAGGACTGCGGCGGTACCGAGACCGCCGCAGGCTCCCCGCGCCGGCACCGAGGCCGCGCGCGGTCGACGACAGGGAAGGTACGGAACATGTCCTCAACCACCCGACGACGTGGGGTGATCGCGGCGTTCGCCGTGCTCACGACCGCGTCGCTCGTGGCCGCGGGCGCGCAGGCCGCCCAGGCGCTCAGCGGCCCGGCCCCGCAGGCGGTCGCGCAGGCCGCCGCGGTCGACCCCGAGTACAAGGCCCGGTTCCTCGAGCAGTACGAGAAGATCAAGGACCCGGCCAACGGCTACTTCAGCCCGCAGGGCATCCCGTACCACGCGGTCGAGACGCTCATGGTCGAGGCCCCGGACTACGGCCACGAGACGACGTCCGAGGCGTACAGCTACTGGATCTGGCTCGAGGCGCTCTACGGCCAGGCCACCGGCGAGTGGGCCCCGCTCAACGCCGCGTGGAAGAACCTCGAGACGTACATGATCCCCCAGAAGGAGGACCAGCCGACGAACTCGTTCTACGACGCGAGCAAGCCGGCCACGTACGCCCCCGAGTTCAACCACCCGAGCAAGTACCCGTCGCAGCTCAACAGCGGCGTCTCGGTGGGTCGCGACCCGCTGGCCGCCGAGCTGCGCTCGACGTACGGCACCCCGGACATCTACCAGATGCACTGGCTGGGCGACGTCGACAACGTCTACGGCTTCGGCGCCGCCCCCGGCCCGGGCTGCCAGCTCGGCCCGGACCACGAGGGCATGTCGCTCATCAACACCTTCCAGCGCGGCCCGCAGGAGTCGGTGTGGGAGACCATCCCGCAGCCCACCTGCGACGACTTCACGTCGGGCGGGAAGAACGGCTTCCTCGACATCTTCACCGGTGACGCGTCGTACGCGAAGCAGTGGAAGTACACCTCTGCCTCCGACGCCGACGCGCGTGCCGTCGAGGCCGTCTACTGGGCCAACAAGTGGGCGACCGCGCAGGGCAAGCAGGCGCAGATCGCCGACACCGTGGCGAAGGCGTCCAAGCTCGGCGACTACCTGCGGTACACGCTGTTCGACAAGTACTTCAAGCAGATCGGCTGCACCTCGCCGTCCTGCCCCGCGGGCAGCAACCGCGAGTCGGCGCACTACCTCCTCTCCTGGTACATGGCCTGGGGCGGCGCGCTCGACACGTCGGCCGGATGGGCGTGGCGCATCAGCTCCTCGCACGCGCACTTCGGGTACCAGAACCCGTTCGCGGCGTGGGTCCTCTCCAACGACCCGGCGCTCACGCCGAAGTCCGCGACCGCCAAGTCCGACTGGTCGAAGGCGCTCGAGCGGCAGGTCGAGTTCTACACGTGGCTGCAGTCGTCCAACGGCCCCATCGCCGGTGGCGCGACGAACAGCTGGGACGGCGCCTACGCGACGCCGCCCGCCGGCACGCCGACGTTCTACGGCATGGCCTACACCGAGGCCCCCGTCTACGCCGACCCGCCGTCGAACCAGTGGTTCGGCATGCAGGCCTGGGGCGTGCAGCGGCTCGCCGAGCTCTACTACGAGACCGGCAACGAGAAGGCCAAGAAGGTCCTCGACAAGTGGGCGGCCTGGGTCGTCGACCACGTCGAGACCGACGGCGAGGACTGGTCGGTCCCGTCCGAGCTCACGTGGTCGGGCAAGCCCGACACGTGGAACCCGACGAACCCCGGGTCGAACTCCGGCCTCACCGTCACGCTGAAGAGCTCGGGACAGGACGTCGGCGTCGCCGGCGACACCGCCCGTGCCCTGCTCTTCTACGCCGCCAAGTCCGGCAACACCGAGGCGCGTGACACCGCCAAGGACCTGCTCGACGCGATCTGGGAGAACAACCAGGACGACCTGGGCGTGGCGACGGTCGAGTCGCGCGGTGACTTCAAGCGGTTCGACGACGCCTACGTGGCGAACGGCGACGGGGTCTACGTGCCGAGCGGCTTCTCCGGCACGATGCCCAACGGCGACCAGATCAAGCCGGGCGTCTCCTTCCTCGACATCCGGTCGTTCTACAAGCAGGACCCGCAGTGGTCGAAGGTCCAGACGGCGCTCGCCAACGGCACGGACCCGCAGTTCACGTACCACCGGTTCTGGGCCCAGACGGCCATCGCCGGTGCGCTGTCGGACTACCACCGCCTCTTCGAGTCGCCGGGGCAGAACCCGACGCCGACGGTGAGCCCGACGCCGACCGTGAGCCCGACGCCCACGGTGAGCCCGACGCCGACGGTCAGCCCGACGCCGAACCCGACGGGTGCCTGCCGGGTGAGCTACACGGCGAACAGCTGGAACAACGGCTTCACGGCCTCGGTCCGGGTGACGAACACCGGGTCCACCGCTCTCAACGGGTGGTCGCTGAGGTTCTCGTTCGCCAACGGCCAGCAGGTCCAGCAGGGCTGGAGCGCGACGTGGGCCCAGTCCGGCACCCAGGTGACCGCGACGAACGCCGCCTGGAACGGCAACCTCGCACCGGGGGCGACGGTCGACATCGGCTTCAACGGCTCGCACTCGGGCACGAACACCGCGCCGACGGCGTTCACGCTCAACGGCTCGACCTGCACCACCGGCTGAGTCGCCGCACACCCCCGCCGTGACCCCATGCACGGCGGGTGACGGGCCGGCCCCGGGCGCGTTCCCCGGGGCCGGCCCCTCCTCGTCCGCGACCCGCCGTCCGGACGGGTAGGGGTCTCCCTACCGCGACGACGTGGGAGGACATCCGTGTGCCGGGGCGCACCGACGCCCTACCGTCGTCAGCATGACGACAGCAGCACCACCCCCGGGGGCGCCGGCCCGTGACCACGGGCCGGGCGTACGCCGCCCGGCCCGCACCCCCGACCCCGCGCCCGTCGAGGTGGCCGCTCGGCCGGTGGACGCCCTGCCCGCCGAGGACCCCGCGTCGGACGTCGCACGGGTCGCCCC
>JAEXEM010000057.1 GCA_023401045.1 Actinomycetes bacterium | reverse complement strand
GTCCGCCGCCTCGCCGCCCGCGGCCTGCACGGGTGCGAGCGACGGCGGCGGGGTGTCCGCCGCGAGCCGCTGCCAGATCTCGTCCGCCCCCGCGGCCCACTCGACGCGGTTCGGGTCGCTCGCCGCGGCCACGACGGGCAGCTCGGTGAAGACGATGCGCGACCGGTCCATGCCGCGCAGCGAGTACCCGAACGACGCCATCCGCACCGGGTCCGCGAGCGCGGGGTCGGCGGAGAGCGAGCCGAGCACGGCCCGCGCGACGCCGTACAGCTCGTCGGCGTCGCCGAGGACGTCCTTGGCGAGCAGCTCGCGGACAGCGGCCTGGACGAACGCCTGCTGCCGCGCGATGCGCGTGAGGTCCGAGCCCATCTCGAGGCCGAGGCCGGTGCCGTGCCGGGCCCGCAGGAAGCCGATGGCCTGCAGCCCGTCGAGCCGCTGCTCCCCCGCCGGCAGCTCGAGCGAGCCGTACTGCCGGCTCTCGACCACCGGCTCCGGCAGGCACATCCGCACCCCGTGCAGCGCGTCGACGACGTCGATGACGCCCGCCATCTTCACCACGACGTGGTTCGTCACCTGCATCCCGGTGGTGGCCTGCACCGTGCCGATCGTGCACGCGGCCGCGTGGTCGAGGTCCTCCGCGTCGCCGGCACCGATCTGGAAGGCCTCGTTGAACATCGTCCTGCGGGCCCGGGAGGTGCTGCCGTCGGGCAGCCGGCACTCCGGCACCTCGACGAGCGAGTCGCGCGGGATCGAGACGACCTCGGCCCACGTCCGGTCCCCCGAGACGTGGACGAGCATCGTCGTGTCCGAGCGCATCCCCTCGGCCTCGCCCGCGAGCGCGGCGTTCTCCTCGTCGCGCACGTCGGTCCCCATGACGAGGACGTTCATCGCCCGCCCCGCGAACGGGTCGTCCGGTGCGGCGCTCTGCTCGGAGACAGGTGAGGCGAGCACGAGGCTCTGCGCGTCGGAGACGTCGAGCCGGCCACGCAGGTCGAGGTAGAACGCACCGGCGGCCGCAGCCCCCGCGGCGAGCGCCCCCGCGAGGACGAGTGCCGGCACCCGCCCGCTGCGGGGCAGCACACGGGCGTGCTGCGGCGCGTCGGGCAGCACCCGTGCGTGGCGCGGGTCGGGTCGGTCGGCTGGCACGGGCCCGACGCTAGCCACGCCCGCCCGCGCCCGCTCGCCGCACGTGCGACGGGACGGTGAAGGTGTGGGGAAGACCGGATGTGCGCCCGTCAGGCGACGGTCGTGCCGAAGAGCAGGCCGAGCGCGTAGGTCGCGGCCGCTGCCCCGTACCCGATGGCGAGCTGGCGCAGCGCGCGCCGCAGCGGCGACGTGCCGGACAGCAACCCGACGACCGACCCGGTGGCGAGCAGCGCGAGACCCACGAGCCCGGCCGACCACGCGACCGCCGTGAACCCGGACGCGCCGAGCAGGTACGGCAGCACGGGGATGACCGCGCCGGAGGCGAAGAAGCAGAAGCTCGAGGCGGCCGCGCCCCACGCGGTGCCGACCGTCTCGTGCTCGTCCCGTTCGACGAGCGGCGCGGCGGCGCGGGGCGCGTCCGCGGTCGGCAGCGTCGTCGAGGTCCGCAGCAGCGCGCCGTCGACGGCCTCCTGCTGCTCGTACTCGGTGAGCGAGGCGAGGACGACGTCCGCGCGGGCCTGCGCGTCGTCGGCGCTCATGCCGCGCGCCCGGTAGACGAGGGCGAGCTCGTTGGCGGCGACGTCGAGGTGCACGAGCGAGGCCGCGGCCGCCGTGGCCGGCCGCGACGCCTCGAGCAGCTCGCGCTGCGAGCGCACCGAGACGTACTCCCCCGCCCCCATCGACAGGGCACCGGCGAGCAGGCCCGCGAGGCCGGTGACGAGCACCGTCCCCGTCGACACACCGCTGGCGCCGATGCCGAGGACGAGGGCGAGGTTCGACACGAGACCGTCGTTCGCACCGAACACGGCTGCTCGGAACGTGCCGGAGATGCGCTGGCGACCACGGATCGCCAGACCGCGGACGACCTCCTCGTGGATCCGCTCGTCGGCGGCCATCTGCGGGGTCGCCTCCGCGTCGTCGCCGTACGTCGAGCGGGCCTCGGCGCGCTGCGCGAGGGCGAGGACGAACACCGACCCGAAGCGCCGGGCGAGCCACCCGAGCACCCGGGTGCGCCAGTCGCCGCGCAGGGGGCGGCCGACGTCGTCGCCGAGCAGGGTGAGCCAGTGCGTCTCGTGGCGGCGCTCCGCCTCGGCGAGCGCGAGGAGGATCTCGCGCTCCTCACCGGTGCGACGGGACGCGAGGTCGCGGTAGACGGCGGCCTCGGCGCGCTCGTCGGCGAGGTTGCGACGCCAGCGCCGCAGCTGGGCAGGCGTGGGTGACACGAGGCTCCTTCGGTGGGGGCGCGCCCACGGCCGGCGGGGCACGTCGACGACGTTACGGAACTCGCACGGGTTGCGAGGGCGTGGCGTCGTCGTGTGCCGGTGCACGTCGTCCCGGGTTTCGGGTGGACGAAACCCCGGACGTCACCGGCAGGGTGGGGCCGTGACCCCTGACGTCCTGCTGCGCCCGTGGCGCGCGAACGACCTCGCCGCCCTGCTCGACGCCGTCCGCACGGGCCCCGACCTCCCGCGTCAGCTCGACCTCCCCGCGTCCCCGTCGGACGACGAGGTGGCCGCGCGGCTCACCGGGCACCTCGCGGTCCGCACCCCGCAGGACCACCGGTTCGCCGTCGTCCTCGACGGCGTCGCGGTGGGGAACGTCGCCGTCACCGACGTCGAGCACACCCACGGCACCGGATGGGTGTCGTACTGGCTGGCTCCCGCCGCACGCGGCCGCAGGCTGGCGACGCGGGCCGCGGCGTCCGTCGCGTCGTGGGCGTTCACCGAGCTCGGCCTGCACCGGCTCGAGCTCGGGCACCGGACGAACAACCCCGCCTCGTGCCGGGTGGCGACGGGCGCGGGGTTCCTCGCCGAGGGCGTGCAGCGTGCCCGGCTGCGGTACGGCGACGTGCGGTACGACGTCGAGACGCACGCCCGGCTCGCCGACGACCCGTCGCCCGACGTGCCGGCCGTCCGCGTCGACCCGGCCGGCTGAGCGCTCGCAGAAAAAGGTGGGCGTCCTGGTGACCCGGCCCGTACCGTTCCGGCGGCGCACCGGGGTGTAGCTCAGCTCGGCAGAGCAGCGGCGTCGACCGCCGCAGGGCGCAGGTTCGAGTCCTGCCACCCCGACGACCCGACCGCACGGTCGGGCACCCGCCGCCGCAGGGTGAGCTCGATCGCGGCACCAGCCCTCGTGGAGCAGACGGAGTGCTCGCCTGCCTGTCGAGCAGGAGGTCGCCGGTTCGAGCCCGGTCGAGGGCGCACGACCGGCGGCGTCGCCCGCCCGGCGCGGCGTCAGTCCTCCCAGGGCGGCGTCTCGTCGAGCTTCGCGTAGTACTTCGCGAGGTGGCTGCGGACCCGGTCGCGGTCCTTGGCCGGCAGGTCGACCCCGCCGCGCGAGCCCTGCATGACCGCGGCGGCGGCGAACACCCCGCGCGGCACCGCGACCAGCCTCCCGTCGACGACGTCGGCGACGAGCAGCTTGTACGCGGTGAAGTTGTCCTTCTTCTCCGCGTCGTACCAGACGTGCGCGTCGCGGTACCTCTCGTTGGGCTCGTCCTGCGCACCGGCCCACTCGCGGACGCGCCGCTCGGCGGCGGCGCCGTCCCACTCGCGGTCGCGGTCGGCCAGGGGCAGGTCCTGGAAGGCGGTGACGGACATGGTCGGTCCTCCTCGTCGGTCGTCCCTGCTCGCCCCGGGCCGGGGCGGCTCGGTCCCGGTCAGTCCTCCGGCGCCGCGGCCCGCAGCGCCTCGAGCAGCGGCCCGGCGGCCTCGTCGAGGAACCGCTGCTGCAGCGCGTCGCCGACCTGCACGACGGCGACGTCGGTGAACCCGGCCTCCCAGTAGGCGCTCACGGCCTCGACGACCGCGTCGAGGTCGGGCCCGCACGGGATGGACTCCGCGACGTCCTCGGGGCGGACGAACTGGCTCGCCGCCTCGAACGCCTCCGTCGTCGGGAGGTCGGCGTTGACCTTCCAGCCTCCGCCGAACCAGCGGAACTCGGCGTGCGCGCGCTCGATCGCCTCGTCGCGGTCCGGACCCCACGAGATGGGGATCTGGCCGATCTTGCGGGACGGCTCGGCGTCCTCGATGGCGGCCCGCGCCTCGTCCCACTGCTGCACGAGGTCGGCGTCCGGCTCGACGGCGACGAGGTGGTCGGCCAGCCCGGAGAACCGTGACACCGACTGCCCGCCGGAGACGGCGACGCCGATCGGCACCTTCGTGTCAGGCACGTCCCAGAGCTTCGCGGAGTCGACGCGGAAGTGCGTGCCCTCGTACGTCAGCCGTTCCCCGGCGAGCAGCTCGTGGATGATCTCGAGGGCTTCCTCGAGCATGTCGTGCCGCTCCCCGACCGCGGGCCAGCGCTCCCCGACGACGTGCTCGTTGAGGTTCTCCCCGGCCCCGACGTTGAGCTGGAACCGACCCTCGGAGAGCAGCGCGAGGGTCGCGGCCTTCTGCGCGACGACCGCCGGGTGGTAGCGGATCGTCGGGCAGGTGACGTACGTCATGAGCTCGAGGCGCTCGGTCGCCTGCGCGACCGCGCCGAGCACGCTCCACGCGTACGGCGCGTGCCCCTGGGCGTCGAGCCACGGGAAGTAGTGGTCGGACGACACCGCGAAGTCGAACCCGAGCCGGTCGGCGTGCTGCGCGTACCGGACGAGCTCACGGGGGCCGGACTGCTCGGTCATGAGGGTGTACCCGAATCGCGTCACGCGTCGAGGGTGGACCTTGACGGCACATCCGGCATCCCGAACGCGGCGGCGCGGGCCCGGGACCTCGGGCGACGGACCCGGGACCTCGCGCGGTTATCGTCGATCCGGCGATGAGGAGGTCGTGATGACGCAGCCGGTGCGGTTCGGTGTCGTGGGGTCCGGGTGGCGGGCCGAGTTCTTCGTGCGGGTGGCCCGGCTCATGCCGGACCGGTTCCGCTGCACGGGGGTCGTCACGCGTACGGCCGAGCGCGGTGCGCAGGTCGAGGCCGAGTGGGGTGTGCCGACCGTCCGGACCATCGAGGAGCTCGTCACCGGCGCCGTCCCGGGTGCGGGTCGCGCGCCGGACCGGCCCGAGCTCGTCGTCACCGCGACGCCGTGGCCGGTGACCCCCGACGCGGTGCGCGAGATCGTCGAGATGTCCGTCCCCGTGCTCGCCGAGACGCCGCCGGCCCCGGACGTCGAGGGGCTGCGGTCGCTCTGGGCGGACGTCGGCGCGACCGGGCTCGTGCAGGTCGCCGAGCACTCGCCGTTCATGCCCGCCCACCAGGCGCGACGCGCGGTCGTCGCGTCGGGGATGATCGGCACGCCGACGAGCGTGCAGGTGTCCTCGACGCACATGTACCACGCGGTCGGCCTGGCCCGGTACCTGCTCGGCGCCGGGCGCGGACCGGTGAGGGTCGACGCCCGCGCGTTCACCACGCCGCTGCTGCTGCCCGTCGGACGGTTCGGCTGGACCGACGAGACCGAGCCGCGCCCGACCCGCAGCATCCTCGCGACGCTCGACCTCGGCGACGGCCGCTCGGTGCTCTACGACTTCACCGACGACCAGTGGTACAACCCGCTGCGCACCAACCGCATCGTCGTGCGCGGCTCGCACGGGGAGATCGTCGACGACGCGGTCACCCGCTGGGCCGACACCCGTACCGTCCTCACCTCGCGCCTCGAGCGCCGGCAGTCCGGCCTCGAGCAGAACCTCGACGGGTTCGACCTCGAGCACATCTCGACCGAGGGGCGCGTGCTCTACCGCAACCCGTTCGTCGGGGCCCGGCTCGCCGACGACGACCTCGCGGTCGCGCACCTGCTCGACGGCATGGGCGCCTGGGTCCGCGGCGACGGCCCCGCCCCCTACCCGCTCGCCGACGGCTGCCAGGACCACCTGCTCGGCCTCGCGATCGAGGAGTCGGCGCGCACGGGTGCACCGGTGACGACGGCTGCCGAGGCCTGGTCCGACGCGCTCTGACACCTCGCGAGACCGGGCTGAGGTCGTTCATCGCGTCGGATGGGCGACCTCAGCCCGGTCTCGCGTGACGGTGGCGGTCAGGCGGTGGCCGCCCAGGCGGCGGCGAGGCCGTCGGCGAGGGGGGTCGTCGGGCGGCCGAGGAGGGTGCGCAGGGTGTCCGTCGCGTCGGCGAGGTCGCCGGCGGCGATGTTCTGGTCGAGGGCGACGACGAACCCGGCGGTCGCCTCGTCGAGACCGGCCGCGACGAGCTCGGCGCGCTGCTCGTCGGGGGTGACGTCGCGGTAGACGACGGTCCGGCCGAGCACCTCGGACGCGGCGGCGGCGAGCTCGTCGTACGTCCACGCGACGTCACCGCTGAGCTCGAGCACCTGGCCGTCGTACGCGTCCGTCGTCAGCGCGGCGACGGCACCGGCGGCGAGGTCCGCCCGCGTCGCCGACGCCACGCGTCCCGACCCGACCGACCCGACGATCTCCCCGGTCGCCGCGGCCTGCCGCAGCTGCTGCACGTAGTTCTCGGTGTACCAGTTGTTCCGCAGCACGGTCGTCACGAGCCCGGACGCGGCGAGCAGCGCCTCGGTGGCGCGGTGCTCGGGGGCGACGACGAGCGCGGTGGTGTCGGCGTGCGGGGCCGACGTGTAGACGACCCGCCGGACACCGGCGGCGACGGCCGCGTCGACGACGGCCGTGTGCTGCGGCACCCGCCGCCCGACCTCCGACCCTGAGACGAACATGACGGTGTCGGCGCCGGCGAACGCGGCGGCGAGGGTCTCGGGCCGGTCGTAGTCGAGCTCGACGACGCGGGCTCCGCGCTCGCCGAGGTCGGCGGCGCGCTCGAGGCGGCGGCCGCCCGCGACGACGTCGGTGACGCCGGCGGCGCGCAGCCCCTCGACGACGTGCCGGCCCAACCGCCCCGGGG
>JAEXEM010000270.1 GCA_023401045.1 Actinomycetes bacterium | reverse complement strand
CCCGTCGGGACCCCGCAGCCGCGGCTGTCCCGGCACGTCGGGCCGCTCGCGCAGTGGCACGGCGCGACGCTCACCGCCTCGGTCGTCGGCACGGACGTCGTCCTCGCCGCGACGTCGGCGCCGCCGGCGGAGCTCGGCTTCGAGCCGACGGCCGTCGGCCGCTGGCGCCGGGTGGTGCCCATGACCGAGGTCGACGCGCTCTTCGAGCTCGTCGTCACCGCGCGGTGGAACGGGCTGGAGGTGCGCGTCGTCGACGAGTGGGACGAGCAGGGGACGCAGATGTCGCACCTGTTCTACGTGGGCCACGACGCCGACCTCGCCGAGGGGCTGCGGCTGACGAAGCTCGACGCGGCCGTCTACGAGACCTCGGCGCCGAGCGCACAGCTCTCCGAGCTCACGCACGCGCAGACGATGGCCCCGGGCTGGCCGGGCGCCTGAGCCCGGTGCCGATGGCTCCGATCGGGCGATTCGACCGGAATGGGCTGCGCCGTCCCTCCCGGGTGTGCGACGATCCACGACCGACGACCGTCGTCGAGGAAGGCAGGGGCTCGTGAAGTTCGCGATGGGTCAGGACACGCTCGCCACGTTGACGAAGCGCACGTCGAGCTCGACGGAGGACCTCGGGGCGCTCGTCCGCGAGCTCGCCGCGGCCGCCGAGCCGCTGCAGGGCAAGTTCAACGGCGCCGGGCGGGCCGCGTTCGACCGCTTCAAGGCCGAGACGGACCGCATCGCGATCGACCTCAACGGCGCCCTGGGCGCGGTCCTCACCGGCATCTCCGGCATGGACCGCTCGTACGCCGAGGGTGACACGCAGATGGCCGACGAGACCCGTGCCGCCGAGGGCTCCTCGGCGTTCGACGCCGCGCGCTTCGGCGCCGCCCGCGCCTGAGAGAGGACCCACCGTGGCCAACAGCATCGAACGCCGTGACTTCGACCTGGGCGCCTCGCAGGCGGCGCAGGACAACTTCAACGCCGTCGCCGCACGCCTCGAGGCGCTCATCGACGCCCGCGACAAGGACGTGAAGACCGCGATGGCCGACTACCAGGCCACCGGCGTCTCCGAGGAGTACGCCGCCAAGGAGGCCCGCTGGAACCGGGTCGCCGCGGAGGTCCGCACCATCATCCGCACCCTGCGCTCGGCGCTGGAGAAGAACGACGCGACGGCGCAGGACACCCTGAAGAAGGCCAAGGCCGCCGTCGACGCGATCGGCTGACATGCCGGTCGACGGATGGCGGATCGTCCCGGACGGGGTCCGCACGGTGCTGACGAGCGTCGCCCAGGCCGCCGAGACGCTCGGCAGCACGGTGGACGCCCTGCCCGCGCACGTCGAGAGCGCGATCGCGGCGACCGCCCAGAGCCCGGTCATCGCCGACGCGCTGTCGGGGTTCTTCGAGCACCACGAGCCGACGCTCGAGGCCATCGGCCACCGCGTCAACGCGGCGGTCGGCGGCGCCTCGGCGGCGACCATGTGGTACGTCCACGGCGACGGTGACATGGCGGCGCAGCAGCAGGCCGCCGCGTCCTCGGTCCTCTCCGGCCCGGTGACGTTCTCCCTGCCGCCGGAGGCCCAGCAGTGACCGACATGTGTTACGCGTCCGGGATCAACCCGTACGCGATCCCCGGTGACGACCTCGACCCGGACGCGGTCGACGCCGCGGCCACCGCCATCGAGAACGGCGGCAACGGCATCCGCCAGGCCGGCGCCGACACCGTCGCCGCGTGGCGGCCCATCTCGCTGCACTACGAGGCCCCCGAGGCCCCGCAGCTCTTCGTCGTCATGGACCCCGTGGAGACGAAGGCCCGCGAGTTCGGCGACGACGTCGTCGCCGTGGCCGCGGCGCTGCGCCGCTTCGCCGACGACATCCGGCCCATCAAGGCCGCGCTCGCCGCCGTCAAGCGCGACGCGCGCGCCTTCCGCTCCCGCATCGCGTCGAACGCGGAGTGGGAGTACGACCAGGGGCTCGTCGACGAGAACACGCGCCTCGTCTCGCGGGTGAACGCCCAGCAGGTCAAGCTGTGGGAGGCGGAGCGCACGTGCGCCAACGCCATCCGCGCGCTGTACGGCGCCGCCCCCTGGACGGCGGCGGACGGCTCCGGCAGCGGCCTGGAGTACGGGGCCGACGCGCTCGGCACCGACGCCGAGATGCCGTGGGGCTCGGAGGTCGCCCGCAAGGACCACTGCCCCAAGGCCGCGGGCGTCCAGGTCAAGCGGTTCGTCTGGGACGGCGTCGTCGTCGACGGTCTGTGGGGCACCGTCACCGGGCTCGGCATGCTCGTCGGCGTCGACGACTGGTCGTGGTCCTGGGAGACGATGAAGACCTCGTGGCAGGGTCTCGGCTCGCTCATCGGCTACGACATGACGACGGGCGAGTGGTCCGGCGGCACCGCCGGTGACGCGTGGCTCGGCCTCGGCAAGGGGATCATCGCCTACGACATGTGGGCGGAGGACCCGGCCCGGGCCCTCGGCGGCGCCGGGTTCAACATCGCGACGATCCTCATCCCGGCTGGCGCGGCCGTCGCCGGGACGAAGGGCGCCGCGACCGCCGCGGGGACGACCGGACGGGTCGCGCGGGCCCTCACCACCGGCGCGCGCATCGTCGACCTCACCGACCCGGTGGCCCTCATGATCAACGGCGGACGCATCGTGCTGCCCAAGGTCGGTGACGCACTGTCGTCCCTGCGGCTCGTCACCCAGGGGCTCGACACCTACCTGCGCCTGCCGGACTTCTCCGCGCCGAGCCTCGACGCACGCCTCGCCGACGACGCGCTGCGCGGGCTCGACGACGTCGGGGACTCCGTGCCCACGGTCCGCGACCCCGACGTCACGCCCGACCGCGCCGAGGTGCCGGCTCCGGTGCGCGAGGCCGTCGGGCCCGACGGGCGTCCCGCGCCCGGTGGCGTGGCGAACGGTGCGGACGACCTGCTCGACCCGGGCACCGTCCGCGAGCCCGGTGCGCCGGACGGCGGCCCCGGGA
>JAEXEM010000449.1 GCA_023401045.1 Actinomycetes bacterium | reverse complement strand
CGCCGGAGCACCGGTGACCTCACCGCCCGGCTCGCCGACGCCGACGCCCTCGCCCTCGCCCTCGCCCTCGCCCTCGCCGAGCGTCCCGCCCCCACTCGACCTCACCGCCGCGCTCGCGGACGTCGAGGCCCGCCACGGCGTCCGCCTCGGGCTTCACGCGCTCGACACCGCGCAGGGCCGCACGGTCAGCCACCGCGCCGACGAGAGGTTCGCGTTCTGCTCGACGTTCAAGCCGCTCGCGGCGGCCGCCGTGCTGGCGTCCCGGGGTGTCGCCGGTCTCGAGGAGGTCGTGCCGGTCACGGCGGACGACCTCATGACCTACTCACCGGTCGCCGAGACCCGCGTCGGCGTCGGCATGACGTGGCGCGAGCTCGGCGACGCCGCCGTCCGGTACAGCGACAACACGGCCGGCAACCTGCTGCTGCGCGGCGCGGGCGGCCCGGAAGGCCTGACGGCGTGGCTGCGGGGCATCGGGGACGACGTCACGCGCAGCGACCGCTGGGAGCCGGAGCTCAACAGGTCCGCGCCCGGGGACGAGCGCGACACGAGCACGCCCCGGGCGCTCGCGGGCACGTACGGCGCCCTCGTCGTCGGGGACGCGCTCGCTGTCCCGGAGCGGGAGGTGCTCACCGACTGGCTCGTCCGCAACACCACGGGCGACGCCCTGGTGCGGTCCGCCGCCCGGCCGGGGTGGACGGTCGGCGACAAGACGGGGTCGGGCGCGTACGGCACCCGCAACGACATCGCCGTCGTCTGGCCGGGTGCCCGCGGCACACCTGAGGGGACGCCCGTCCTCCTCGCGATCTGCACCGACCGGCCGGACCCCGACGCCGACACCGAGGACGCGCCGCTGGCCGAGGCCGCCGGGATCGTGCTCGACGCGCTCGTCGGGGCGCGGACGACATGACCGCCCCGGCCGTGACCGTCCCGCAGGCGCTCGCCTGGCGGCTGCGGCGGCACGGCCTGCTGGAAGCCGGGCAAGACACCGCCGAGGACGTGGTGGGCGGACTCGTCGCCGTCGCCGCGCAGTCGGACGTCGACCTCGCGGTGCGGACCCGGCAGGCGGCTCCCGCAGCCGGGGAGGTCGCCGCCGCGCTCGCGGACGGCCGGCTCATCCGCACGTTCACCTTCCGCGGCAGCGTCCACGTCATGACGCCGGACGACGCGGCGGTGCACCTGGCCGTCCGGGGCTCCGGGCGGCAGTGGGAGCTGCGGAGCTGGCGCGAGCACTACGGACTCGAGCCGGAGGACTGGCCGGCCTTCCGTGCGACCGTCCGTGAGGTCCTCGACGACGGCCCCCTCACGCACGACGAGCTCGTCGCGGCGCTCACCGCGCGGACCGCGTACCGGCACCTCGGGCCGGCGGTCGAGGGCGGCGCGTGGACCCTGCTCAAGGCGCTTGCCTGGCAGGGTGACCTCTGCCTCGGGCCCACCCGAGACCGTCGGACGACCCTGCAGTCCCTCGCGCACGTCCCGGGTTGGCCGGGCGTCCCGGACGTCGACGACGCCGGGCGGCGCGCGGTCGAGGCGTACGTCCGCGCCTATGGCCCGGCGACGCCCGAGGCCCTGCAGTACTGGCTCGGCAGCGGGCTGAGCGCGGGACGGCGGCTGCGGCGGTGGACCGCCGACGTGGCCGATCGGCTCGCGACGGTGCAGGTCGGCGGCCGTGACGCGTTCGTGCTGCGCGAGGACCTCGACGACGTGCTCGCCACCGAGCCCACCGACGCGGTGAGCCTGCTGCCCGGGCACGACCAGTGGGTGCTCGGGCCGGGCACCGCCGACACGGACGTCGTCCCACCCACGTGGCGCACCGCCGTGACCCGCGGGACACCGGTGGTGGTCGCCGGTGGCGTGGTCGCTGGGACGTGGACCGAGCGCGACGGCGACCTGACCGTGCGGTGGACCGGCGACGGGCCGCCGCGCGCCGCGCGCCACGCGCTCGAGGAGGGGGTCGAGCGGCTGGCCGTGGCCCTCGACCGGCCGATGGTGCTCGAGGTCGACGCGTCGTAGCGGCGCTGCTGACCGTGCGAGACGCACCGGGTCCTGGCCGACGCGCGGGCGCCGCGATGGGCGGTCGGTTGGGGGCGTCGGCGCGCTTCAGCGGAGGGCGCCACCACTGTCGCGTCGACGGGCTCGGTGGGGTGGCACACGGACCTGCCGCCGCTGCTGGCTGACGACTAGCCTGTCGCCATGATCGACGTCGACGAGCGCCAGTACCGCGCGCTGGTCGACCTGTGCGCGAGGTTCGGGTTCGCCAGGCTCGACGTCTTCGGGTCGGTAGCCCGTGGCGAGGAGCGCGCCGACTCCGATATCGACGTGCTCTACGACCTGCTCCCCGGGCGGCATGTGACCTGGGAGATCGTCGATGCCGCCGAGGAGCTGTCGGAGATCCTCGGGCGTCCGGTGGACCTGATCTCACGCAGGGCGGTGCACCCGCTGCTGCGTGAGCGGATCGAGACGGAGGCCCAGGCGCTCTGTGCGGCCTGACGTCGCCACCAGGTCACAGACGACCCGCCTGCGACGGCGAGAAGGCCCTCGACACGGTGGGGAAGTCATCGACCGAGGCGCTCGAGCGCCTTGGCGTAGCGGGGCAGCTCGCTGTCGATGACGGCGTTGACGAGGTCGTCGCGCGAGGTCCGCTCGATGTACTCGCGGACGGCCTGACGGGCCACGTCCTGCATCGACCGGTGCTCGATCTCCGCGCGCCGCCGGAGGGCCGCGGTCTCGACTGAGTCCAGTCGGAGAGTCAGCACCATCCGGCCACGGTATTCCGGGTGGTGTCGGTCCGGAAGGTGCGTGGCGGTCGGGCCGTGTCGGCAGGGGATGACCGCGCACGCCGACTCAGCGGCTCACCGACCCCAGCACCACGGCGAGCTCCGCCGGCCGGCTCACCATCGGCCAGTGCCACGTCGGCAGCTCGACGTACGTCCAGTCACCCTCGACCATCGGCGCGAACAGCGGCACGTGGGGCGCCATCTGCCGCAGCTGCTCGACGCCGAAGCTGCACAGCACCCCTGTGCGGGGCAGGTGCTCCCAGGCGCCGGTGAGCGCGACCGGCTCGGTGGCGGTCCGCCAGGGCTGCGGCTGCGCGCCCGCGACGAGCGCTGTGACCGTCGCCTCGTCGACCTCGGGCACCTCCGCGGCGAGCGCGGCCCACGGCGGCGGCGGGAGCTTCCAGCCGTCGCCCTCGGTCTCGACCGTGCGCTGGTGGGCGGCGCGGACCTCGGGTCCCTCGAAGTCGGCCTGGGCCGTGCCGTTCGGCAGCGGGCCCGTGTCGACGTACACGAGGCGGGCCACGCGCTCGGGCACGCGGTCGGCGGCGCCGGTGACGACGAGCCCGCCGTAGCTGTGCCCGACGAGCACGACGTCGCGCAGGTCATGCTCCGCCAGGAGCCGCACGACGTCGTCGACGTGGGTGGTGAGGTCGGTCTCGGGTGTGGCGAGGTGGGTGCTCGCACCCATGCCGGTGAGGTCGACGGCGTGCACGACGTGACCCTGCTCGCGCAGCGCGTCGGCGACGGGCTGCCAGACCTCGGCGCCGAGCCAGAAGCCGGGGACGAGGACGTAGGTGGTGGTGGTCATGACCTCGACGCTACGGTTGATTGTGGACACGATCCGCCCGGTATGTAGAACCGTTCTCCGCCCGTCGCACGGAGGGGGATCGTGACCCGCCCCACCGCTCGGGTGCTCGCGATGCTCGAGCTGCTCCAGGCCGGTCGGCAGCGCACCGTCGCCGAGCTCGCCGCGGCGCTCGAGGTCGACGAGCGCACGGTCCGGCGCTACGCCGAGCACCTCACCGACCTCGGCATCCCCGTCCGGTCGCAGCGGGGCCGGTACGGCGGCTACCGGCTGGCGCCGGGCCACAAGCTGCCGCCCCTCATGCTCACCGACGACGAGGCCGTCGCCGTCGTCCTCGGCCTCACGCTCGCCGAGCGGTCGGGCCTCGTGACGACCGGCCGGGTCGCGACCGCCGGCGCGCTCGCGAAGGTGACGCGCGTCCTGCCGCGGACCCTCGCCGGACGGATCGACAGCCTGCTGTCGACCGCGCAGTTCACGTCCCCGGTCCGTACGGCCGTGCCCGCCGGCACGGACACGCTCCTGGCTCTCGCCGCCGCAGCGCAGGCCCGCCGCACCGTCGCGCTCGCGTACACCGCCTGGGACGGGCAGGAGTCACGGCGCGAGCTCGACGTCTACGGCGTCGTCCTCCACTCCGGCCGCTGGTACGTCACCGGGCTCGACCACGGGCGCGGCGAGGTGCGGACGTTCCGCCTCGACCGCATCGCGTCGGTCGAGCAGACCGACGGCTCCTACGACGTGCCCGCCGACTTCGACGCCGGCGCGCGCGTCGTGCAGGGGATCGCGGCGGTGCGGTGGTCGCACGAGGTCGCCGTCGTCCTGCGCACCACCCTGGGGGAGGCGCGCGAGCAGCTGCCGCCGAGCGTGGGGCGCCTGAGCGATCACCCCGACGGTGTCCTGCTCGAGGCGCGCGCCGAGCGCCTCGACGGCATGGCGCGCATGCTCGCCGGACTCGGGTGGGACTTCGAGGTCGTCACCCCGGACGCGCTGCGCGACGAGGTCGTCGCCCTGGCGGACCGCCTCCGGGTCGCCGGGTTGCGCGGCGCCCCAGCCCGGTGAGAAGGCGCTGACCTGGACGGACGTCCACGGGGCGTGTCGATCCCGAGGTCGTCCGCTGCGAGGCCCCCGGCGGTCCAGGGTCTTGACGAATCCTCCCCTTCGCGTAAGTTAGGCGCGGCTTACTTAGGTCAGCCTCACACGCGTCCGGGACCCCGGGTCGTGTCCGTCCAGGGGGAGAACCACGCGTGCACGAGCTGCTGTCCGCCGCGAGCGCCGACGCCTACGTCGACGCGCTGCGCGGCACCGTCGACCGGGTCGCGACCCGGTTCCGCACGACCACCCAGCCGTTCTCCGGCGCGAGCCGCGAGCACCTGCAGGCGCTCGTCGACGCCGTCGACCTCGACGGCCCCGGCTGCGGCACGACCGCCGCGCTGCGCGAGGTCGACGAGCTGTTCGCGCAGCACGCCGTGTGGTTCCACCACCCGGCGTACGCAGCGCACCTCAACTGCCCGGTCGCGGTGCCCGCCGTCGCCGCCGAGGCCGTGCTCGCCGCGATCAACCCCAGCGTCGACACGTACGACCAGTCGACCGTCGGCACGCTCATGGAGCGCCGGCTCGTCGTGTGGACCGCCGGGCGGATCGGGTTCGTCGCGGGGGACGGGGTGTTCACCTCGGGCGGGACGCAGTCGAACCTCCAGGCGCTGCTCCTCGCCCGGGAGCACGCGCTCGCGACGCGCCCCGGTGCCGTGCTCGCCGACCTCGTCGTGCTCGCCACCGCGTCGAGCCACTTCTCGGTGCAGCGGTCCGCGCGGCTGCTCGGCCTCGCCCCGGACGCGGTGCGGCTCGTCCCCGTCGACGAGCGGGGACGCATGCGCCCGGACGCGCTCGCGATCGCGCTGCGGCACGTCGAGCGCGACGGACGGCACGCCGCGGCCGTCGTCGCGACCGCCGGCACGACCGACCGGGGGTGCGTCGACCCCCTCGCACCCCTCGCCGACGTCTGCGACCTCGCGGACGTGTGGCTGCACGTCGACGCCGCGTACGGGTGCGGGCTGCTCGTCAGCCCGACCCGCCGGCACCTGCTCGACGGCATCGAGCGCGCCCGCTCCGTCACGGTCGACTTCCACAAGGCGTTCTTCCAGCCGGTGTCGTCGTCCGCGCTCGTCGTGCGGCACGCCGCCGACCTGCGCCTCGTCGCGCACCACAACGACTACCTCAACCCCGCCGGCGAGGACGAGCCCAACCAGGTCGACGTCTCCCTGCAGACGACCCGCCGGTTCGACGCCCTCAAGCTGTGGGCGACGCTGCGGGCGCTCGGCCCCGACCGGGTCGGGGAGATGGTCGACGCGACGATCGACCTCGCCGCCGCCGTCCACGACGTCGTCGCGGCCGACCCGGACCTGCGGCTGCTCGCGCCGACGGACCTGTCGACCGTCCTCTTCCGCTACCAGCCGGACGGTGTGGACGACGCCCGCGCCGACGCCCTCGTCGGGCGGGTCCGGCGGGCGCTGCTCGACTCGGGGCGCGCGCTCGTCGCCCGCACGACGCTCGACGGCCGCGCGTGCCTCAAGCTCACGCTGCTCAACCCGGCGACGACGCTCGACGACGTGCGGGACGTCCTCGACCTCGTGCGGCGGACCGCCGTCGGGCTGCTCGCGGGTGAGGGCCTGGTGCACCGGGACGCGGCGGTGGCCCGGTGACGGCGCACGGCGCGGGAGCGCCCGACCGGCTCGGCGCGGGAGCGCCCGACCGGCTCGCCGCGGCAACGTCCGTCGGGCTCGACGCCCCCGTCCACGACGTCGTCGGCGTCGGGATCGGCCCCTTCAACCTGGGCCTGGCCGCGCTCGCGGACCCGCTCGACCTCGACGCGGTCTTCCTCGACCGCGCCGCGGAGTTCCGCTGGCACCCGGGGATGATGCTCGACGGGGCGACGATCCAGGTGCCGTTCCTCGCCGACCTCGTGACGATGGCCGACCCGACGAGCCCGTACTCCTTCCTCGCGTGGCTCAAGACCACCGGGCGGCTCTACCCGTTCTACATCCGCGAGAGCTTCTACCCGCTGCGCGCCGAGTACGACGCGTACTGCCGGTGGGTCGCGCAGCAGCTCACCAGCCTGCGCTGGGGCCGCGACGTCACGGCCGTCGAGGTCGACCCGGACGACGACGACCTCTACGTCGTCCACGCCCGCACCGCGCGCGGCACCGAGTCGTACCGGACGCGGCACGTCGTCCTCGGCGTCGGCACGCAGCCCGTCGTCCCGGCCGCGCTGCGCGGGCTCGACGGGCCGGTCGTCCACTCCTCGCAGTACCTGCCGCACCGCGACCGGCTGCGCACCGCGGGCTCCGTCACCGTCGTCGGGTCGGGCCAGTCGGCCGCGGAGATCTACCGCGACCTGCTCGACGCCACCGGCCCGGGTGGGCCTCGCCTCGACTGGGTGACGCGCTCGCCGCGGTTCTTCCCCATGGAGTACACGAAGCTCACGCTCGAGATGACGTCCCCGGAGTACACCGACCACTTCCACGCCCTGCCGACGGCCCTGCGCGACCGGCTCTCGCGCGAGCAGCGGGGCCTGTCGAAAGGGATCAGCGCTTCCCTCGTCGACGACATCTACGACACCCTCTACCGGATGAGCGCAGCCGGGCCCGTGCCGACCACCCTGCTCACCGACACCGAGGTCGTGGGTGCGACCTGGGACGGCGAGCGCTACACGCTGCGGCTGCGTCACGCCCAGCTCGGCGTCGAGCACGAGCGCACGACGGAGGCGCTCGTGCTGGCCACCGGGTACGCCGCGCAGGTGCCGGACGTCGTCGCCCCGATCGCCGACCGGCTCGACCACGACGAGCACGGCCGGCTCGCGGTCGCCCGGGACTACTCCGTCGACGGCGGCCGGCGGCGCGTCTTCGTCCAGAACGGCGAGGAGCACACGCACGGTGTGACGGCGCCGGACCTCGGGTTCGGGGCGTGGCGGTCGTCGACGATCCTCGCGGCGGTGTGCGGCCGCGAGGTGTACCCGCGGGAGCGGCGGATCGCCTTCCAGGAGTTCGGGGTGCCGGGGAGCGCCGAACCGGCACCGGCAGGCAGCGTCCGGCCCGCCGCCGCGTCCGGTGAGCGGACGGTCGGAGCCGGGGCGCGTCCGGGCGGCGTCCCGGCCGCTGCCGTGCGGACGGACGGGTGGGACGCGTGAGCCCGACCCGGTCCCTGCCGACCGAGCCGCTGCCCGTGCCGGCCGTGCGTGACGAGGTGTGGCGTCGCATCGGCCCGGTCCGCCTCGACCGTGTCGTTCCCGAGCGTGACGCGCCGACCCTGCACCACTGGCTGACGCACCCGGCGTCGGCGTTCTGGCGCATGACCGACCTCGGCCTCGACGACGTGCTCGCCTACGAGCAGCGGCTCGCGGCCTCGACCGACGAGCACGCGTGGCTCGGCCGGGTCGCCGGCCGCCCGACGTTCCTCGTCGAGACGTACGACCCGTCGCGCGTCCTGCTGCCGGGCGTCCACCGCGCGCAGCCGGGCGACGTCGGGATGCACCTGCTCGTCGCACCGCCCGAGGGGCCGCCGCTGCACGGGCTCACGGACGCCGTCATGGCCGCCACCCTGCGGTTCTGCTTCGGCACGCTGCGCGCGCAGCGCGTCGTCGTCGAGCCGGACGTGCGCAACACCGCGATCGCCGCGAAGAACGCCGCCGCCGGGTTCCGGGTGCTGCGGGAGGTCGAGCTGCCGGGCAAGCGCGCGGCGCTGTCGGTGTGCACGCGTGCCGACTTCGCCGCCAGTCGGCTCGGCGCCACCACCCGCCGCCCGCGCCTCACCGGCGGAC
>JAEXEM010000438.1 GCA_023401045.1 Actinomycetes bacterium | reverse complement strand
GCCCGGTCCCGCCAGGCGGCGTCGGCGAGCAGCGCACCGACGTCGGGGACCCCGGGCAGCTCGACGGCGTGGTCGTCGTCGACGCGCACGGCGACGGTCGCCGTCGGCGAGCCGTCCCCCGGGGCTGCCAGCCGCAGCGTCCCGAGCCTCACGCGAGGTCCTCGTTGCGCTGGCCGGGCACGAAGGTCCGGGTGAACTGCAGGCGGTCGATGATCGGGCCGTCGGTGAACCGGAAGAGGTCGAACTGCGTGTCGGCGTGCAGCGACCACGGCACCCAGCTCGGCACGGCGAACAGGTCACCGGTCTCGACGCGGTGCTCGGTGCCGCCGAGGACGACGGTGCCCTCGCCCTCGAAGACCTGCCACACCGAGGACCCGACCTCGTGACGCGCGGGGGTCTCGGCGCCGGCGCGCAGCCGGTGGAACTCGCAGCGGATCGTCGGCATGACGTCGCCGCCGGTCGTCGGGTTGACGTACCGGATGGCGGCGTGGCCCTGCTCGACGGTCGCCGGGTGCCCTTCGTCCTCGAGCCTGAGCTGCTCGGTGAGCGCCCGGTCGGTGTGCTCCCAGCGGTAGGCGGCCAGCGGCGAGCTCGTCTGGTCCTGCAGCCCCGAGAGCGGGCGCAGGCCGGGGTGGGCCCACAGCCGCTCGGAGCGCGAGACGTCCGGGGAGGCCTCGTCGGTGACGCGCTCGGACCCGAACTCGAAGAAGCCGACGTCGGTGTAGTGGGAGAACGGAACGTCGAGCCCGTCGATCCAGGCCATCGGCCGGTCGGTGTCGTTGTGGTGGCCGTGGAAGTTCCAGCCGGGGGTGAGCAGCAGGTCGCCGCGCCGCATGGCGACGGGGTCGCCGTTGACGACGGTCCACACCCCCTCGCCCTCGACGACGAAGCGGAAGGCGTTCTGGCTGTGCCGGTGCTCGGGCGCGGTCTCGTGCCCACCGAGGTACTGGATGGCGCACCACAGCGTCGGGGTGGCGTACGCGGTGCCCGGCAGGCCTGGGTTGGCCAGGCCCATGGCGCGCCGCTCACCGCCGCGGCCGACGGGCACGAGCTTCCCGGAGCGCTCGGCGATGTCGTAGAGCGCCTTCCACCGCCACACGAAGGGGATCGCCTTGGGCGAGGGGCTCATCGGCATGAGGTCGTCGCGCTGCGTCCACAGCGGCGCCAGGCTCTCGGCCTCGAAGTCGGCGTAGAGCTGCTGGAGCTCCGGGGTGTCGGCGGTGCCGTCCATCTGCTGCACGGTGGCCTCCTCGGTGGCGTCGTTGCCAGTCGTTGGTATGCCAACGATAGGGCCGCAGGTCGAGGAGCGGAAGAGCGCAGGTCGGACGGGGCCCCACGCATGCGCGACCCGAGGCACGACTGCGGCGACCGACCGTGTCGTGAGACCCCGTACCGCCGTCGCCCGCGCGGGCAGTACCGTCCCGGCACCGACGTCCGGGGAGGACCCCATGCCGGCACTGCCGCCGCCGACCCTCAGCCCGTTCTGCACGCTCGAGGTCGAGCTCGGACCACCCCTCGACCTCGGTCACGGCCGGACCGGGCGACGGCGCGTCGTGCCCGTCGTCGGGGGGACGGTGACGGGCAAGGTCACCGGCACGATCCTCGGCGTCGGCGCCGACTGGCAGACCGTCGGCCCGGACGACGTCGCCGCGATGGACGCCCGCTACACCTTCCGCACCGACGACGGCGCGCTCGTCGAGGTCGTCGACCAGGGCTTCCGGTACGGCCCGCCCGACGTCATGGCACGGCTCGCGTCCGGTGAGCCGACCCCGCCGGAGGCGTACTCCATGCTCTCGACGACCCGCCTCGAGAGCGGCCACCCCGACTGGACGTGGCTCAACCGGCTCGTGCTCGTCACGAGCGGCGCCCGGCGGGCCGGCACCGTCCAGCTGGACCTCTGGACCGTCGAGCGGGGGGTGCCGGCATGACGCGCGTCCTCGTCGCCGGTGGCGGCATCGGCGGGCTGGCCGTCGGGCTGACGCTCCACCAGATCGGCGTGCCGTTCACCGTGCTCGAGGGCGCGCCGGAGCTCGCCCCGCTCGGGGTGGGCATCAACCTGCAGCCGAACGCGGTGCGCGAGCTCGGCGACCTCGGCATCGGCCCGGACCTGCTCGACACCATCGGGGTGCGGGCGCGGGAGTGGGCGCTCGTCGGGCGGAACGGGCACGAGGTCTACAGCGAGCCGCGCGGCGAGTGGGCCGGCTACCGCTGGCCGCAGTACGCCGTGCACCGCGGCCGCCTCCAGATGCTCCTCGCGCAGGTGCTGCGGGAGCGGGCCGGGGACGACGCGATCCGCCTCGACCACCGCGTCACCGGCTATGAGACCCACCCGGACGGGTCGGTCACCGCCGTCGGGCAGCACACCGACGGCACGACGTGGCGCGAGCACGGCACCCTGCTCGTCGGGGCCGACGGCATCCACTCGGCGGTGCGTGCGCAGATGCACCCCGACCAGCCGCCGATCCACTGGGGCGGCACGACCATGTGGCGCGGCACGACGCAGGCGGTGCCGATCCGTACCGGCTCGTCGTTCGTCGGTGTCGGCTCGAACCGCCACCGCGTCGTCCTCTACCCCATCTCCCCGGCCGACCCCGTGACGGGCCTGGCGACGACGAACTGGATCGCCGAGATCACCGTCGACGCGCAGGCCGCGGACCGCACCGGCTGGTTCCGGCAGGTCGGCGTCGAGGACGTCCTGCCGCACTTCGCGGACTGGACCTACGACTGGCTCGACGTGCCGGACCTCATCGCGCGTGCGGACGTCGTCTACGAGAACCCGATGATCGACCGCGACCCGGTGCCGACCTGGCAGGACGGCCCGGTGCTGCTCGTCGGGGACGCCGCGCACGCGATGTACCCGACGGGCTCGAACGGCGCGAGCCAGGCCGTCGTCGACGCGCGCGTGCTCGGCGCGGC
Source organism: Actinomycetes bacterium (assembly GCA_023401045.1). GTDB lineage: Bacteria > Actinomycetota > Actinomycetes > Actinomycetales > Cellulomonadaceae > Cellulomonas. The sequence goes on along the minus strand of JAEXEM010000438.1, from coordinate 2,194 downwards.
GCTGCTGCGCCACGGCGTCACTGCGAAGGCGCTCACCGCGTTCGACGAGCAGCTCTGCGGACCGGTCTCGCAGCTCGTCCTGCGGAACCGCGGCGCCGGGCCGTTCGGGTTGCTCGACCTCGTCGACGAGCGCTGCGGGGGTGAGTTCGACGACATCGAGGACGTCGTGCCCGCAGCGGAGCGCGACGCGTTCATGGCCGGGTACAAGGCGGCTGCCGGGTTCGCCGTCGACCGGCTCAACGCCGCAGGTCCGACGATCGAGCCGGGCGCTCGGGTCAACCTCGGCCACGGCGCAGGGGCCGCCGCACAGCGGTAGACGTGCAGATCAGGCGAGCCTGACCTTCCTGGACAGATCCTCCGCGCCGACGTATCCCAGAGGTATGCGCAACCGACTGCTCGCCTACCCGTGGGTGCTCGCGACCCTCACGGTCGCAGCCGTCGGCGGCCTGCTCGAGGCGACCGGGCAGCACACCGTCGCCCGGTGGGTCGTGTCCGGCTTCGCCGTCCTCGTCGCGCTCTCGCAGGCGCGCGGGATGATCGCGGACCTGCGGGCCGGCAACCGTGGCATCGACCTGCTCGCCGTCACGGCGATCGGCTCGACGGTCGCCGTCGGGGAGTACTGGGCGGCGCTCGTCGTGTGCCTCATGCTCTCCGGCGGGGAGGCGCTGGAGGACTACGCCGCCGGGCGGGCCCGGCGCGAGCTCACCGGGCTGCTGCAGAACGCACCCCGCACCGCGCACCTGCTCTCGGCGGACGGCACGGTCACCGACGTGCCCGTCGAGCAGGTCGTCGTCGGGGACCGCGTGCTCGTGCGCCCGTTCGAGGTCGTCCCCGTCGACGGCGTGCTCGAGTCCGACGGCGCGACCCTCGACGAGTCGTCGCTCACCGGGGAGTCGCTGCCCGTCGACCACGACCGCGACGACGACCTGCTGTCGGGGTCCGTCAACGGCGGCGAGGCGATCGAGGTGCGCGCCACCGCGGCGGCGGCGGACTCGCAGTACCAGCGGATCATCGCGCTCGTCCGCGAGGCGCAGGACTCGAAGGCGCCGTTCGTGCGGCTCGCCGACCGGGTCGCGGTGCCGTTCACGCTCGTCGCGTTCGCACTGGCCGTCGTCGCCTGGCTGGTCTCGGGCGACCCGGCGCGCATCGCCGAGGTGCTCGTCGTGGCGACCCCGTGCCCGCTCATCATCGCCGCGCCGGTCGCGTTCATGGGCGGCATGTCACGTTCGGCGCGCGCCGGGATCATCGTCAAGAGCAGCGGGACCCTCGAGCAGCTCGCGCACGCCCGCACGGCCGCGTTCGACAAGACCGGCACGCTCACGCACGGTCGCCCGCAGGTCGTCGGGGTGGAGTCGGACGTCATGGCCCCGGACGACCTGCTGCTGCTCGCGGCAGCGGTCGAGCAGTACTCGACGCACCCGCTCGCCGAGGCCGTGGTCACGCGCGCCTGCGAGACCGGGCGGCCGGTCCCACCGGCCGAGGACCTCGTCGAGGTGCCCGCCCACGGTCTGCGCGGGACGGTCGACGGGCACACCGTCGTCGTCGGCAGCGCGCGGTTCGTCGAGCAGGAGACGGGCGCGGCGCCGGAGTCGAACGGCGGCACGGCCGTCCACGTCGCGGTCGACGGACGCGCCGCCGGGCGGCTCGAGCTCGCCGACGAGCTGCGCCCCGAGGCCCGGGCGACCATCGCCGCCCTGCACCGCGCCGGGGTGGGCACGACGATGATGCTCACCGGTGACAGCACGAAGGTCGCCCGGCGCATCGCCGCCGAGGCCGGCATCGACGACGTCCGCGCCGAGCTGCTCCCGCAGGACAAGGTCGAGGCGATCCGCACCGCGCCCCACCGGCCGGTCATGATGGTCGGCGACGGCGTCAACGACGCACCCGTGCTCGCGGCGGCGGACGTCGGCGTCGCCATGGGCGCCCGCGGGGCGAGCGCCGCCAGCGAGTCCGCGGACGTCGTCATCACCGTCGACGACCTCTCGCGGGCGGCGCGGGCCGTGCAGATCGGCCGACGCACCATGCGCGTCGCGTGGCAGGCCATCGGCATCGGCGTCGGCCTGTCGCTCGCGCTCATGCTCGTCGCCGCGTTCGGGGCCCTGCCCGCGCTCGTCGGCGCCTGGCTGCAGGAGGCCGTCGACCTCGCGACGATCCTCTGGGCGCTGCTCGCGGTGCGGCCGAGCCGGCGCGAGCG
>JAEXEM010000268.1 GCA_023401045.1 Actinomycetes bacterium | reverse complement strand
CGAGGAGGCCGCCCGGCGGCTCGGCGTGCCGACGCTGCGGGAGGCGGGTGCCGACGCGCTCGACGTGCTCGCGCGCGACCCCGACGGCGCCGGCCTCGTCCCGCGGGTGCGGCACGTGCTCACGGAGATCGCACGGGTGCGGTCCTTCGTCGAGGCGCTCGAGGCGGGCGACGTGCGCTCGGTCGGGACCCTCATGGACGCGTCGCACGTCTCGCTGCGCGACGACTACGAGGTCTCCTGCCGCGAGCTCGACGTCGCCGTCGAGGCAGCGCGGGCAGCCGGTGCCCTCGGGGCCCGCATGACGGGCGGAGGGTTCGGCGGGTCGGCGATCGCGCTCGTGCGCGCCGAGGACGTGACGGCCGTCGCCTCGGCGGTCGCCTCGGCCTTCTCCGCCCGCTCCCTCACGTCGCCCGAGTTCGCGGTCGCGGTCGCCTCCGGACCGGCCGCCTGACGCTCCCACCTGCCGAAACCCACCCGGAGCGCCACGACCGCGTAGTAGTGTCCGGACCGCGCGGTGGCGACGACGTCCCCCTCCGTACCGGTGCGCCGGTGCCGACCGACCCGTCCCCGGCGGTCCGTCACGTCGTCGCGAGGAGCAGTGCCCGTGGTCCGTCGTTATGTCTTCCCGTCCCTCCGCATCCTCATCTGGGCGGTCATCGCGGTCGCCCTCGTCCGCATCGCGTTCGCCGGCGCGGACGTCAGCGCCGAGGCGAGCGGTGAGCAGCCCACCGGCGTCATCAGCGAGCCGACCGTCGAGGCGACGACGGGGACGATCACGAACACGGTCACGGTCAAGGGCTCCGTCACCGCCGACCCGGCCGTCCCCGTGCGGGCGACGCTCGCCGGGACCGTCTCCAAGGTGCTCGCCGCCGACGGCCAGGAGGTCGCCGAGGGCACCCCCGTCCTCGAGATCCGGCAGGAGACGCCGCAGGACCCGATCACCCGGACCGACCCCGCGACCGGGGAGACGACCGTGACCGAGCGGCGCCCCAAGGTCGTCGTCGAGCAGGTCACCGCGCCGCGCGCCGGGACCCTCAGCCTGCCGACCCTCAAGGACCAGGTCGTCTCCGTCGGCGACACCGTCGCGAAGGTGACGCCCGGCAGCCTCTCGGTCACCGGCACCCTCACCCCGGACCAGCAGTACCGCCTCGTCGGCGCACCCGCCGAGGCGGAGGTGACGCTCAAGGGCGGCCCCGCACCGTTCGCGTGCACGGGGGTGCGCATCGGGTCCGCGGCACCGCCGGCCGGCGGCGACCCCGACCAGGGTGGCGAGACGCCGACCGCGTCCGGGACGGTGACGTGCGCCCTGCCGGGCGACGTCACCGCGTTCCCGGGCCTCGGGGCGGACATCACGATCGTCAACGGCACCGCGACCGACGCCGTCGTCGTGCCCGTCACCGCCGTCCAGGGCGCCGTGCAGCGGGGCAACGTGTGGGTCGTCGCGTCCGAGGGCGCCGAGCCCGAGCAGCGGTCGGTCGGGCTGGGGCTCACCGACGGCGAGCTCGTCCAGGTGACCGAGGGGCTGGCCCTCGGCGAGCTCGTCCTCATGTTCGTGCCGGTCGGGCCCGACGAGGGTGAGGTCGACTGCTCCGACCCGATGACCGCCGACCCGGCTGCGTGCTTCGGATGACGGCGCTCCTCGAGCTCACGGAGGTCACGCGGTCGGTGCGGCTGCCCGACGACCGCCTGCTGGAGATCCTCCGGGGCGTCACGCTCACCGTCGGGTCCGGGGAGCACGTCGCCGTCGTCGGACGCTCCGGCACGGGCAAGTCGACGCTCCTCAACATCCTCGGCCTGCTCGACGCGCCGACGAGCGGGGAGTACCTCCTCGAGGGCGTGCCCGTCGGCCGGCTCTCGGCGCGTGAGCGGACCCGCCGGCGCGGCCGCGACTTCGGGTTCGTCTTCCAGCAGTTCAACCTGCTTCCCGGACGCACCGCGCTGGAGAACGTCGTCGCGCCGCTCATGTACGCCACCGGTCGCCAGTTCTGGCGTCGCCGCACGCTCGCGGCCGAGATGCTCGACCGGGTGGGGCTCGGCGACCGGCTCGACACCATGCCGGAGAAGCTGTCCGGCGGCGAGCAGCAGCGTGTCGCCATCGCCCGTGCGCTCGTGCGCGGACCGCGCGTCATCCTCGCCGACGAGCCGACCGGTGCCCTCGACGTCGAGACCGGCCAGGAGGTGATGGACCTGCTCGACGAGGTCGCGTCCCGCACCGGCGCGGCGCTCGTCACCATCACCCACGACCTCGCCGTGGCGGCCCGCGCGCAGCGCCACTACCGCCTCGGCGGCGGGGTGCTGCTGCCCGTCGACCTGCGCGGCGACCACGAGTGGGTGGGCGACGTGCCGACGCTGCCGGGCGCCCGGCTGCCGGGCCCCGTCCCCGAGCTCGGCCCGTCGGTGCCCGCGGAGGTGGACCGGTGAGCGGGTTCGTCGGTGCCGTCCTCGAGGCCTGGGACGAGCTGCGCCTGCACAAGCTGCGCGTGCTGCTCGCGCTCGTCGGGGTGGCCGTCGCGGTCACCGCCATCACGACGGTGACGGCCGCCGTCGCGCTGCTCTCCCAGGGGTACAAGGAGATCACCGAGCGGCAGACCGGCCGCCCGGTCACCCTCACGGTGTCCGCGTGGGCGACGACCGAGCAGGCGGCGACACCCGACGAGCTCGACGAGACCTACCGGCAGGCGCTCGAGCGGTACGGCATCACGTGGGCGACGAGGTACGAGTGGCTGCAGGTCCCGTTCCGTCTGCCCGGTGGGACGACGCTCGTCGACGTGCAGTCGGTCGACGCGGACTTCGGGACGATGCAGCGGGTCGCGGTGACCGAGGGCCGCTGGTTCACCGATGCCGACACCGAGGCGTACGCCCCGCTGCTCGTCGTCAACGAGGCGTTCCTCGAGGCCCTCGGCGTGAGCGACCTCAGGGGACGCCCGACCGTGCTGCTCGGCGACACCGACCGGGTCCGGGCGACCGTCGTCGGCGTCGTGCCCCAGCAGTGGGACCAGGAGCCGCCGTCCGCCTTCGTGCTGCGCGACCAGCTCGCACGCTGGTACGTACCGCAGCACGACGGGTGGGCCTCCGTGCCCGAGCTGCGGGTGTGGGTGCCCGAGGACGTCGTCGACGAGCTCAAGCCCCGGCTGCGCCGGGACGTGGCCGCGGTCGCACCCGGGTGGCAGGTCGACGTGCGGGACAACCGCGAGTCGGGGCTCGGCGTCCTCGACGGCGCGACCCGGTGGGCGGTGCTCGGCATCGGCGGCATCGCCCTGCTGCTCGGCGGCCTCGGGCTCGTCAACATCGCGCTCGTGACGGTGCGGCACCGCATCCGCGAGATCGGCATCCGCCGCTCCTTCGGCGCGACGTCCGGGAGGGTCTTCCTCGGCGTCCTCATGGAGTCGGTCGTGGCGACGACCGTCGCCGGCCTCGTCGGTGTCGTCGTCTCCGTCGCGATCATCAAGAACGTGCCGATGACGGCCCTGTTCGGCGCCGGCGGGATCCAGGACGCGCCTCCGTTCCCGCTGTCCGCGGCCCTCGTCGGCATGGCCTGCGCCACCGGCGTCGGGGCCGTCGCGGGCCTGCTGCCCGCGACGGTCGCGGTCCGCGTCAAGGTGATCGACGCCATCCGGTACTGATCTGGCCCGCAGGCCGGAGCCACGGCCGGCGGCACCGGCCGCGAGGTCGTGCCGCCGGCCGTGCCGTCGTGGGGGGGGGGGGGGGGGGGGG
>JAEXEM010000328.1 GCA_023401045.1 Actinomycetes bacterium | reverse complement strand
AGGCACACGTGGTAGCCGGCCGCCGTCCCGGCGACGTCGTCGGCGGACGCCGGCGCGAGCCAGGTGGTCAACGTCAGCCGGGTGCCGCCGTCGACCTCCTCGAGCTCGAACAGCAGCAGGTCGCCGCCCCACGTCCACGACGCGCGAGCGGGTGGGTCCCACGCCTCGACGGTGCCGTCCACGACCGGGTCGGCGATCGCGTACCGGGCGACGTGCTCGGGCCAGAACGGCAGCCGCAGCGCGGCGCCGGGGCGGCGCTCGCCGACGAGGTCGGCGGGGAACCAGTGCCGCAGCTGCCGGGACTCGGTGAGCGCGGCCCACACCGTCTCGCGGGGGTGCGGGAACGTCCGGACGAAGCGCAGCCCGCGGCGGTCCCCGTCGCGCAGGACGGTCCCCAGGCGGGGGTCGGTCGTGCTCATGCGTGCTCCTCGGAGGTGTCGGTGGGCAGGGAGTCGAGGTGGTCCGCGAGCGCGTCGAGCGCGTCCGCCCACGCGGCGCGGTAGGGCAGCAGCCACGCGTCGAGCTCGGTGAGCGGTCGCGGGCGCAGGCGGTACCGGCGCAGCCGCCCGTCCGGGCGGACGTCGACGAGCCCGGCGGTGCGCAGGGTGCGCAGGTGCTTGGACACCGCCGGCTGGCTCATCCCGAGCGCGGTGACGAGGTCGCCGACGGCGCGCTCGCCGGCACGCAGCTCGTCGAGGATCTGCCGGCGCCGTGGTTCCGCGACGACCTGGAAGACGTCCATCACGACATCATGCCCATACAGACATATATCCGACAAGGCATGGGTCGAACGGTCCGCGGGCGCCCGCGACGACCGCGGGGGAGCCGGGTGTGCCGGGTCCGGGGGACAATGGGCCGGTGCCCGAGACGACCACGACGCCGCACGAGAGCCCGCGGACGACCTCCGCCGTCCTGCCGCCCCTGCGCATCGGCCCCATCACCGTCGACACCCCGGTCGTCCTCGCGCCGATGGCCGGGGTGACGAACGCCGCCTTCCGCCGGCTGTGCCGCGAGTCCGGTGCCGGGCTCTACGTCGCGGAGATGCTCACGTCCCGCGCGCTCGTCGAGCGCAGCCCCGAGTCGTTCCGGATCATCTCGTTCGAGCCCGACGAGGTGCCGCGCTCCGTCCAGGTCTACGGCGTCGACCCCGCGACCGTCGGTGCCGCCGTGCGGCTGCTCGTCGAGGAGGACCGCGCCGACCACGTCGACCTCAACTTCGGCTGCCCGGTGCCGAAGGTGACGCGGCGCGGCGGGGGAGCCGTGCTGCCGTGGAAGCGAGAGCTCTTCGCGTCGATCGTCCGTGCCGCCGTGGAGGCCGCCCGGCCGCGGGGCGTGCCCGTCACCGTGAAGATGCGCAAGGGCATCGACGAGGACCACCTCACGTACGTCGAGGCCGGGCTGACCGCCCAGGACGCCGGTGTCGCGGCCGTCGCGCTGCACGGCCGGACGGCGGCCGACTACTACTCGGGCACGGCCGACTGGGACGCGATCGCCACGCTCAAGGAGGCCGTCACCGACATCCCCGTGCTCGGCAACGGTGACATCTGGTCCGCCGAGGACGCGCTCGCCATGGTCGAGCACACCCGGTGCGACGGGGTCGTCGTCGGCCGCGGCTGCCAGGGACGACCGTGGCTGTTCGCCGACCTCGCGGCCGCGTTCTCCGGCTCCGACGCCCGCGTCCGGCCCGGGCTGCGCGACGTCGCGCGCGTCGTGCACCGGCACGCCGAGCTCATGGTCGACCACTTCGACGACGAGTCGAAGGCGCTGCGCGAGATGCGCAAGCACATGGCCTGGTACTTCAAGGGCTACGTCGTCGGCGGGGAGCTGCGCGCCCGGCTGGGGCTCGTCTCCTCGCTCGCCGAGCTCGACGACCTGCTCGGCGAGCTCGACCTCGACCAGCCCTACCCGGGCGACGCCGCCGAGGGCCCGCGGGGTCGCGCCGGCTCCCCGAAGCGCCCGATCCTGCCGTACGGCTGGCTCGACTCCCGGGAGCTCTCCGAGGAGTTCCGGCGCGACCTGCACGAGGCCGAGCTGTCCGTCTCGGGCGGCTGACGCCGGCCCGTCCCGTCGCGCGGGTCACGGTTCGGCGCGCGCGCAGGCCCGCAGCGGGCCAGACTGCACGCCGTGCGGACGATGGGTGTCGAGGAGGAGTACCTGCTCGTGGACGCGGACGGCGTCCCGACGGGGGTGGCGGACGCCGCGGTCGCGGCGCACGAGCGCGCGGGCGGTGAGCCCGCCGACGAGGGTGAGCCCGGCGGCGGGCTCGAGCACGAGCTGCAGGCCCAGCAGGTGGAGACGGGCACGCACCCGTGCACCGACCTGCGTGAGCTCGCCGCCGAGGTACGGGCGGGGCGCGAGCGCGCGGCGCGTGCCGCGGCCGAGGCCGACGCCCGGCTCGTCGCCGTCGCGACACCGGCGGTGCCCGGGCCCACGACGCTCACGCGAGGTGCCCGGTACGAGGCCATGGCCCAGCTCTACGCGCTCACCGTGCGCGAGCAGCTGACGAGCGGCTGCCACGTCCACGTCTCGGTCGAGGACGACGAGGAGGGCGTCGCGGTGCTCGACGGCATCGGCCCCTGGCTGCCGGTGCTCCTCGCCCTCAGCGCGAACTCGCCGTACTGGCGCGGTGAGGACACCGGGTACGCATCGATCCGGGCGCAGATCTGGAACCGGTGGCCGACCGCCGGTCCGACCGCGCCCTTCGGCTCGGCGGCCGCCTACCACGCGACCGTCGACGCGTTCGTCGCCTCGGGCGTCGCGCTCGACCGCGCGATGATGTACTTCGACGCGCGCCTCTCGCAGCGGTACCCCACGGTCGAGGTCCGCGTCGCCGACGTCTGCCTGCGTCAGGACGACGCGGTGCTCCTCGCGGCGCTGTCCCGGGCGCTGGTCGAGACCGCCGCGCGTGAGGCCGGCGGTGCCGTGCGGACCGGCAGGGTCGAGCCCCTGCGGGCGGCGACGTGGCACGCGGCACGCTCGGGCATCAACGGCGACCTCCTGCGGCCCGGCACGACGACGCCGGTCCCCGCGCGCGACGCGGTCGCCGCGCTGCTCGACCACGTCGCACCGGTGCTCGAGGAGTCCGGTGACCTCACGACCGTCCACGAGCTGCTCACGCGGCTGTGGCAGCGCGGCACGGGTGCCGACGAGCAGCGCCGGTGGGCGCGGGACGGCGGCCTCGTCGGTGCCGTCGAGCAC
>JAEXEM010000316.1 GCA_023401045.1 Actinomycetes bacterium | reverse complement strand
GAGCAGCCGGGCACGCTCGGCCCGCAGCCGCACGATCGCGAGCAGGGTCTCACGCGTGTCGTTCTCGTCACCGGTCGCCCCGCGCGTGAGGGACGCCGTCATGACGCGCTCGCGCAGCCCGCGGTCGCGCAGCTGGGCGAGCACCGACTGCTGCGTCGGGAGCTGGAGCTCGAGGAGCCAGGCGCCCTCGTGGCCGCGCTCGGCCGCGGCCCGGGCCGCCGAGGCCCGTGCGTCCTCGGGAAGGCCGTCGAGCTCGGCCTCGTCGGTGACGAGCACGGCGGCCGCGTTGGCCCCCGCGAGCAGCTTGCGGCCGAACGTCGCCTCGAGCGAGGTGAGCTCGGCGTTGAGGGCGCGCAGCCGGTCCTTCGCGGCGTCGTCGAGGCCGACGCCCGCACGGGCGAACCGGGTGCGGGTGCGGTGCAGCAGCCAGGCCGTGTCCGGGGTGAGGGAGACGCCCTCCGCCTCGACCCGCGACGCGAGCGCCTCGACGCGGGCGTGGAGACGCCCGTCGAGCCAGATCGCGTCCGAGTGCGCCGCGAGCAGCGGCGCGATCTCGGCCTCGACGTCCTGCAGGGCCGGCGTCGAGTCCGCCCCGTACCGGACGTAGAACGCCGAGAGCGCCCGGTCGAGCAGCCGGCCGGATCGCTCGAGCGCCTCGAGGGTGTTCTCCACCGTCGGCTCCGCCGTGTCGGTGACGACGGCCTCGACCTCCACCCGCTGCTGGGCCATGCCCGCGAGCACCGCGGGAAGGTAGTCCTCGTCGCGCACGGCCGCGAAGTCCGGCAGCCCGTAGGGCTGCGCCGACGGTGCGGCGAACGGGTTGTCGGGGTCGAGCTCGTGTGCCTCGGACGTCATGGGTCCATCGTCACAGATGACCGGACCGGGACGGGCCGACGGCGCGCGACCTGCGCCCGGTGACCGTCGTGCGCAACGCGTGACCGTCAGAGGTGCGCGCCCGCCGGCGCGGTCCACTCGTACCCGTGCGCCTCGGCGACGGCGGCGTTGAGCAGCCGGCCGTCGTGGGTCATGAGCCCGCCCGCCAGGGCCGGGTCGGCGGCGACGGCGCCCTGCCAGCCCTGGTCCGCGAGCGCCGACAGGTAGGGCAGCGTCGCGTTGGTGAGCGCCTGGGTCGAGGTGACGGGCATGGCACCGGGCATGTTGGCGACGCAGTAGAAGACCGACCCGTGCACGCGGAACGTCGGCTCGTCGTGCGTCGTCGGGCGGGTGTCCTCGAAGCAGCCGCCCTGGTCGACGGACACGTCGACGAGCACGGAGCCCTCCTGCATGCGGGCGACGAGGGCGTTGGGGACGAGCCGTGGTGTGCGGGCGCCCGGCAGCAGCACCGCACCGACGACGAGGTCGGCGTCGAGCAGCTCGCGCTCGATCGACCACCGCGTCGACGCGACGGTCCGCACCCGGCCCTCGAAGAGGTCGTCGAGCTGGCGCAGTCGCGGCAGCGAGCGGTCGACCACGACGACCTGGGCCCGCATGCCCGACGCGATGAGCGCGGCGTTCGTCCCGACGACTCCCCCGCCGATGACGACGACCTTGGCGCCGGCCACGCCCGGGACCCCGCCGAGGAGCACCCCGCGACCGCCCTCGGGGCGCAGCAGGTGGTAGGCGCCGAGCTGCGGGGCGAGCCGTCCGGCGACCTCGCTCATGGGTGCGAGCAGCGGCAGCGACCCGTCGGGGAGCTGCACCGTCTCGTAGCCGATGGACGTCGTCCCGGCGGCGAGCAGCGCGTCGGTGCACGGTCGGTCGTTGGCGAGGTGGAGGTAGGTGAAGAGGGTGAGGTCGTCGCGCAGGTAGCCGTACTCGGACTCGATCGGTTCCTTGACCTTGCAGACGAGCGGCGCGCCCCAGGCGTCGGCGGCCGTCGGGACGATGCGCGCCCCTGCTGCGACGTACTGCTCGTCGCTGATCGCCGAGCCCAGCCCGGCACCGGCCTCGACGAGGACCTCGTGCCCGTTGCTCACGAGGTGGTGCACCCCCGGAGGCGTGACCGCGACGCGGTACTCGTGGTTCTTCGTCTCGCGCGGGATGCCGACCTGCATCGTGGAGCCTCCGATCGCGGGGGTGCTGCTGCCGTCCCTCCGAGTCTGAAGTTGTCGAAGGCGTGACGCACGAGGTTCGAAGGTCGTTCGGTACGATCCCGACATGTCCGACGATCCTTCGAGGGCGTCCCGTCCAGCAGCAGCCCCGCCGTCCGGTGCGACGAGTGCCGTGCTCGGCCCGGGCACCTCGGAGCGGCCGGTCGTCGACGAGGTCGACCGGGCGCTGCTGCGCGAGCTGGAGCGGGACGGGCGGGTGTCGAACAAGGACCTGGCCGCACGGGTCGGGGTCGCGCCCTCGACGTGCCACGCACGCGTCGCGGCCCTGCGGGCGAGCGGCGTGCTGCGCGGGTTCCGGGCGGTCGTCGACCCGTCGGCCGTGGGGCGCGACCTGCAGGCCGTCGTCGCGGTCCGGGTGCAGGCACGTGCGCGGCCGAGGCTCGGCGACTTCGCCCGCGCGCTCGCCGAACGGCCGGAGGTGCGCGACGTCTACCTGCTCGGCGGCGCGGAGGACCTGCTCGTCCACGTCGCGGTGGCGGACTCGCAGGCGCTGCGCTCGTTCGTCGTCGAGCACCTCAGCACCCGCAGCGAGGTCGCGCACACCCAGACGAGCATCGTCTTCGAGCACCTGCACGCGCCCGCGACGGCGGTGCCGTGACGGCGGCCGTGCACCGCAAGCAGCGCACCGGGGCTCCGCGGGGGTTCTTCGCGTGCGAGGCGGCCGGGCTGCGGTGGCTGGCCGCCGCCGACGGCGCCCCGGTCGTCGGGGTGGTCGACGTCGGGGAGGACCACCTCGACCTCGTGCGTCTCGAGGCGGTGCGTCCGGACGCCGCCGCCGCCCGGGCCTTCGGGGCCGCACTGGCGCGCACGCACGACGCGGGGGCGGACGCATTCGGTGCCCCGCCCGAGGGCTGGCACGGTGACGGCTGGTTCGGGCCGCTCGACGACCCCTTGCCCATGCGGGCCGGGCGGTACACGACGTGGGGGGCGTTCCTCGCCGCGTGCCGCGTCGAGCCCGTGGCCGCGGCCATGCGACGTGCCGGGCTCACCACCCCTGACGACGACGCCGCGTTCGAGCGCCTCGCGGCCGAGCTGCGCGCCGGGCGCTGGGACGACGACGACCCGCCGGCCCGGCTGCACGGCGACCTGTGGCAGGGCAACGTCGTGTGGACGCCCGCCGGGGCCACGCTCATCGACCCGGCGGCGCACGGCGGGCACCGCGAGACCGACCTGGCGATGCTCGCGCTGTTCGGGCTGCCGTTCCTCGACGATGTGCTCGACGCCTACCAGCAGGAGCACCCCCTGCGTCGGGGCTGGCGGCACCGGGCCGGGCTGCACCAGCTCTACCCGGTGGCGGTGCACGCCCTGCTGTTCGGCGGCGGGTACGTCGGGCAGACGCGCGGGCTGCTGCGCTCGCTCGTGGGGTGACCTCGCGCGGCACGGCGCCGTGTGAGGGCCTCGTGGAGGTCCTGGGGCGCCCGGTCGCGGACCCAGGTCCGGCCGCTAGCGTCCGAGCCACCCCCTGACCGGCGGCCACCGGCCGTGCACCACCGAGGAGTCCCCCATCGCCACCCCCATCGTGCTCGTCCACGGGACGCGCACCTCGTCGCGGATCTGGGACGTCCAGCTCGCCGCCCTGCGCCGGCTGGGCCACCGGGCCGTGGCGATCGACCTGCCCGGGCACGGCACCCGCGTCGGCGAGCGGTTCACGCTCGAGGGCGCGCTCGGGGCCATCGACGACGCCGTCACGGCCTGCGACGAGCCGCCGCTGCTCGTCGGGCTCTCGCTCGGCGGGTACACCGCCCTGGCGTACACCGGCCGCCACGAGGAGCGCGTCGCGGGTGTCGTCCTCGCCGGCTGCTCGACGGAGATCCGCGGCAAGCCCGTCGGCCTCTACCGCCGCGCGGCGCACCACGTGACGCGCGCGCTGGGCCTCGGGCAGGGCACGTGGCACGTCGTCACGGACATGCTCACGGCCGTCGCCGGGTACTCCCCGCTCGCCGACCTGAGCCGCCTGCTGCTGCCGGTCTGGGTCGTCAACGGCGCGCGGGACCCGCTGCGCCTCGACGAGCGCCGGTACCTGCGCCGCAACCCGGCCGTGCGGCTGCGCGTCGTCCCGCGTGCGGGCCACGACGTCAACGCGCACGCACCGGTCGCCTTCAACCGGGTCCTGCTCGACGCGCTGCACCACCTGACCCCGCGGACGACCGCCACCGCCTGACGCGCCCGCCGGCACGGCTCCGCCCGTGCTGCCGGGAGCGGATCCGCCGACGGCAGCACGGCCTCCCGCTGCGTGCGGGCACGGCGCACGCTGGCGCCATGACGACCACCACGTCCCGCGCGTTCGACGACGACCTGCTCGAGCGCCTCTCCCACTCCCGCGTCCTCGTCCTCGGCTCGGCGCTCGACGAGCAGCTCGGCGCGAGGCTCTGCCACCAGCTCGTCCTGCTCGCCGACGAGGACCCGCGCGCGGACATCACGCTGTGGATCAGCTCGCCCGGGGGGTCCGTCGCGGCGATGCTCGCCATCCACGACGTCATGCGCCTCGTCCCGAACGACGTGCGGACCGTCGCCGTCGGCATGGCCGCGAGCGCCGGACAGTTCCTGCTGTCGGCCGGGACCCGCGGCAAGCGGTTCGCCCTGCCGCACGCCCGGGTGCTGCTCCACCAGGGCTCGTCGGGGATCGGCGGCACGGCGGTCGACGTCGAGCTCCAGGCGGAGGACCTGCGCCACACCCGCGACACCGTGCTCGGGCTCGTCGCCGAGCACACCGGACAGCCGGTCGAGCGGGTGCTCGAGGACTCGTTGCGCGACCGCTGGTTCACCGCGTCCGAGGCTCTCGACTACGGGTTCGTCGACGCGGTCGCCACGGACCTCGGTGACCTGCGTCCGGATGGTCGGCGCGCGACGGTGGGGATCGGCTCGTGAGCGGGTACCTCGTGCCGAACGTCCTCGAGCGCACCGGCACGGTCGAGCGGTCGGTCGACGTGTTCAGCCGGTTGCTGTCCGAGCGGATCGTCTACCTCGGCACGGAGATCGACGACGGGGTGGCGAACGTCCTCGTCGCCCAGCTGCTCCATCTCGAGGCGGAGCACCCCGACCGGCCGATCCAGCTGTACGTCAACTCCCCCGGCGGCTCGACGTCCGCGATGCTCGCCGTCTACGACGCGATGCAGTACGTGCGCCCGGAGGTCGGCACGACGTGCGTCGGGCAGGCGGCGTCGTCCGCCGCGGTGCTGCTGGCCGGGGGCGCTCCCGGGCAGCGGGCGATCCTGCCGCACGGTCGCGCCCTGCTCCACCAGCCCTCGGTGCGGGGCGAGGGGACGATCCCGGACCTCATCCTCGCGGCCGACGAGGTGGTGCGGGTGCGCGCCCAGCTCGAGGAGGTGCTGGCGCTCCACACCGGGCGTGACGTGGCGACGCTGCGGCGGGACACCGACCGTGACCTCGTCCTCACCGCGGAGCAGGCGGTGGCGTACGGGATCGTCGACCACGTCGTGGCGGCGCGGCCGGCGGTGGGCTGACGCCGGCGACGCGGGACCGTCAGGCGGCGTGCAGCAGGGCGCGGCCGGGCGTCGCGGCGACGGGCCGCCC
>JAEXEM010000260.1 GCA_023401045.1 Actinomycetes bacterium | reverse complement strand
CCCCGGTGCACGGGACGGGCCGTCGTGACGCGCGGGACCGTCACCCGGTGTTCTGCAGGCCCGCCGCGACGCCGTTGACGGTGAGCAGCAGCAGTCGTCGAAGGTCGTCGACGGAGGCCTCGTCCTGGCCGGTGCGCAGCGCCCGCAGCGCGCGCAGCTGGATGAGCGACAGCGCGTCGACGTACGGGCTGCGCAGCTCGACCGCGCGCCCGAGGATGCGCCGCCGGGAGAGCACCCCGGTGCTGCCGGTCGTCGCGAGGACCCACTGCCGGGTGAGCCGCAGCTCGTCGAGCACCATCGCCGCGAGGTCGTCGCGGTCCCCGAGGGCGAGGTAGCGCGCCGCGATCCGCTCGTCGGTCTTCGCCAGCGACATCTCGACGTTGTCGATGATCGTCGCGAACAGCGGCCAGTCGGCGTACGCGGTGCGCAGCTCGTCGACGTCCCCGACGCTCGCGAGCGCCGTCCCCAGACCGAACCAGCCGGCGAGGTTGATGCGCGCCTGCGACCACGAGAACACCCACGGGATGGCGCGCAGGTCGTCGAGCGAGGACACCGACAGGCCACGACGTGCCGGGCGCGAGCCGATCGGCAGCAGACCCAGCTCCTCCATCGGCGTCACCTGCGCGAACCACGCCGGGAAGCCGTCGGCCTTGACGAGCGAGTGGAACCGCTCGCGGGACGCGACGTCGAGCCGGCTCGCGAGGTCCGCGAACCGTGCGGCGGCCTCGTCGTTGCGCCGCTCGATGCTCGGCGCGCCCTGGAGGAGCGTCGCCGCGGCGACCTGCTCGATGTGGCGGGTCGCGATGACGGGGTCGCCGTACCGGGCGAAGATGACCTCGCCCTGCTCGGTGAGCTTGAACCGTCCGTCGACCGAGCCCGTGGGCTGCGCGAGCACGGCCCGGTTGGCCGGGCCGCCGCCGCGGCCCAGGGCCCCGCCGCGGCCGTGGAACAGCGTGAGGCTGATGTCGTTCTCGCGCGCCCACTGGGTGATCCGCCGCTGGGCCTCGTCGAGCGCGAGCGTCGCGGAGATCGGGCCGACGTCCTTCGAGGAGTCGGAGTACCCGAGCATGACCTCGACGTGGCGGCCGTTCTCGGCGAGGCGCTTCTGGACCGCCGGGATCTGCAGCGCGGCCTCGAGGATCGGGACGCTGTTCTCGAGGTCGGCGAACGTCTCGAACAGCGGGATCGCGTCGATGACGGGCGCGTGCTCCGGCCCGCCGAACGCGAGGTCCGCGAGCTCGTAGACGGCCGCGAGGTGCTCCGGGGACTGCGTGAAGGACACGATGTACCGGCGGGCCGCGGCGGTGCCGAAGCGGCGCTGGACCGTGCCGAGGGCACGGAAGGTGTCGAGCACCTCGACCGTCATCGGCTGCAGGTCGCCGTCGACGCCGTTGGCCGCGATGTCGGCGAGCGCGGCCGCGTGCACCTGCGAGTGCTGACGCAGCTCGAGCTCGGCGAGGTGGAACCCGAAGGTCTGCACCTGCCACAGCAGCCGCTGCAGGTCGCCGTACGCGGCACGGCGCGCACCGGCCGCGACGAGGGAGGACTGGATCGTCCGCAGGTCGGCCTCGAGCTCGTCGGGGGTCGCGTACGCGAGGTCGGCGTCCCGGCGGCGGGTGGCCGCGATGCGCTCGAGGACGACGAGGAGGGCGCGCCGGTGCGGCTCGTTGGGAGCGTCGACCGCGATCCGCGCGGTGAGCGCCTCGGAGAGGGAACGCTGACGCTGCCACAGCGCCGAGAGCTCGGGCGACGGCGGGGTGCCTCCGGCGTCGAGGGTGAGGGCCTGCGCCGTGCGCCGGGCCGAGGCGAGGAGCGCGTCCAGCGCGTGCTCGGAGGCGAGGACGGCGGCGGCCCGCGTCACCTCGGCGGTGACGTTGGGGTTGCCGTCGCGGTCGCCGCCGATCCAGGACCCCAGGCGGGCGAACGGTGCGACGACCGGTGCGGTCGTGCCCGCGGCGTCCTCGAGCAGCCAGTCGTCGAGGCGGCGGTACACGGTCGGGAGCACGTCGGCGAGGGTCGAGTCGAAGATCGACAGGACGGTCGCGACCTCGTCGATGACGGTCGGCTTCTCCGCCCGCAGCGGTGACGTGCGCCACAGCGCGTCGATCTCCGCGAGCAGCCGACGCTCGTTCTCGGCGAGCGTCGTGCCGCCGAGGTGGAGGACGTCGCGCTCGGCGAGCAGCTCGGCGATCCGGCGGATGGCGCGGGACACCGCGCGGCGGCGCGCCTCGGTGGGGTGGGCGGTGAAGACCGGCCGGAACTCGAGGGAGCGCAGCCGCTCGCGCGCTGCGCTCTCGCCGATCTCCTCGGCGAGCTGCTGGAACGCCGACGGCAGCGAGTCGTCCGGCGCGAGCTCGTGCGGCGCCAGGCGGGACTCACGCTCGTTGAGCACCCGCACGCGGTGGTACTCCTCGGCGAGGTTCGCGAGGTGGAAGTAGCAGGTGAAGGCACGGGCGACCTGCTCGGCGCGGTCGCGGCTGAAGCTCGCGACGAGCTCCTCGGCCTGGGCCAGCGCGTGCCCGTCGGGCTCGGTGTGCGCCGCGATCGTCAGCTCGCGCAGCCGCTCGACGTCGGCGAGGAGGTCGTCGCCCCCGGCCTCCCGCAGCACGCGGCCGAGCAGCTCGCCGAGCAGCCGGACGTCGTTGCGCATCGGCTCCGGCACCTCGTGGCTGACGACACCGCGTGGGACGTCCTGCCTGATCTCCGCTTCACTCACGGGGGTAAAGGTAAAGGACACCTCGGGGGGCACGCCTGCGGCGACCGACCGGTGGGCGGTCCGCGGCCGGCGCGCGCGTGGCATGCTGACGCCGTGGCCCTGTTCCGTCGCCGTGCCGAGGTGCCGGCCGACGTCGTGCTCGGGTTCTTCGCGGGCGAGGCGGTCGCGCTGCAGCGCTCGATCGTCGCGTCCCTCGGGCTGGGGCCGCGCCCGGCACCGACGTCCGTGCCGGTCCGGCTGCAGGTGGAGCGCGGCGCGGGCGACCGGCTCGTGCTCGTCTCCCGCAACGTCATCGTCGGCTTCGTCCCCGCGGACGACGCACCCCTCCTCGCCCGGCAGCTCGACGGCGTGGGGACGGCACGCCTCGTCGCACCGGGGGCGGTCGTCCACGTCGACGGGACGTGGCGGGTGTGGGTCGGTGAGGTGCCGGCCGACGGGTTCCCGCCCGTCCCGGCGGGACTCGACACCCTCGAGGCGCCCGGGTTCACCATCCTCGGCATCCCCGTCCACCGGTACGACGACCCCGCCTGAACCACATCCCAGGTTGTCGCGTCAACGGTCTTGTACCATTCAGTGGTGTCCGGAACCCGCTGGCTGACGTCCGACGAGCTGCGCGCCTGGCTCGCCCTCGTCGCGGTGGCCGAGCTGCTGCCCGCGCAGCTCGACTCACAGCTGCAGCGCGACGCCGGCCTCACGCACTTCGAGTACCAGGTGCTCGCCATGCTCTCCGAGGCCCCCGACCGCACGCTGCGGATGACGGCGCTCGCCCGCCGCACCGCCGCGACGCTGCCGCGGCTGTCGCACGTCGTCCGCCGTCTCGAGGACCGCGGCCTCGTCCGGCGCTCCCCCTGCGTCGAGGACCGGCGCGCGACGAACGCCCACCTCACCGACGAGGGCTGGGACCTCGTCGTCGCGACGGCGCCGGGTCACGTCGAGACCGCCCGCGCGCTCGTCATGGACGCCCTCAGCCCCGCACAGGTGAAGCAGCTCGAGACGGTCTCGCGGGCGATGCTCGCGCGGCTGGACCCGGACGGCCGGATGACGCCGCCCGAGGCCTCCTGAGGCCGTCAGGGCGCCGCTGACGTCCCGCCGGCGGCGAGGGCGTCGAGGTCGCGCACCGCGTACCGCAGGTGCGACCACTCCTCCCCGAGGATCGTGTGCAGGCACTCGCGCACGCTCAGCTCCACCTCGGGCGCCCACGGGTGCCGGCGCGGCGCGTCGAGCCCGGCCGGGGTGAGGGCAGCGAGGACGTCGCGCACCATCGACCGGCGTCCGGCACGGACGGTGAGGACCTCGTCCCACGTCGGGTCGTCTGCGGAGAAGTAGGAGACGTCGTACCCGTCGCTCTCGTACTCGACGTTCGGAAGCCCGGCCGGGTGGTACGCCTCCTCGAACGGCAGACCGAGCACTCCGCGCCGCAGCCACGTGTCCGTCGCCATGACGAGGTGGCGCACGGTCTGCGCGAACGACCACTCCCCGTCCACCCGGGCGTCCACAGCCCCCTCCGGCATCGCGACGACCCGGTCGACCGCCTGCTGCCAGGCGGCCTCCACCGCTGCCCACGCCCGGCGCAGCCCGTCCGGGTCGGTCGCGTGCCGGAGCTCCCGCCCGGGCCACCGGCGGTCGAGCTCCGCCTCGACGAGCGGCACGACGTCGACGCCGTTGACGAGCAGGGACGTGAGCCACGGCGCGTCGAGGTCGGCACCGTCGAGGAAGCCGCCGCGCATGACGGCTCCGGAGAGGTCCGCCCGTTCGAACCGTGCGCCGCGCAGGTCGGTGTCGACGAACGTCGGAGGACCGGCATCGGGCTCGGGCTCGCGATCCACGGGTGCCACCTCCGCGACGGGTGCGGCGCCGGGTCCGGCGCCCTCCGGGATTCTCGCGCGGCGCGCCGGGCACCGGTAGGTCTCACGGGGCCCGGACACGAGAAGTGCCCCGACACGAGAGGAACCCCGACATGAGAAGAGCCCGCCCGTCTCCCGGCGGGCGCTTCTCGTTGTGGAGCTGAGGGGACTCGAACCCCTGACCCCCTGCATGCCATGCAGGTGCGCTACCAGCTGCGCCACAGCCCCGTGGTCCGCGGACGGACCCCGTCGCCCCGAAGGGCGCCTGGTGAGTTTAGGACGAAGGAGCGGCAGAAAGCCAATCGCGTCCCCCGACGGCCGGTGTGACGTCAGTCGGGGTCCCGGGTGGGCTCGTCCGCGGACGTCTCCCGGTCGGGCCCGGCGTTCCAGTCCGACGACGCGTCGGTGGGCCCGACGTTGTACCCGTGGAGGCGCCAGCCCGGCTCGACGTCCTCGCCGGAGCGCAGCAGCTCGGCCCAGTGCGCGTTGTGCATGCCGACGACGCCACGCCACTGCGGGTCCTGCCCGAGCAGCTCGGCGACGAGCGAGCCGATCGCCGAGCCGTGCGAGACGACGACGAGCGGACCGGTGGCGGTCGTGCGCGCGACATGGTCGAGGACGCCGTCGGCGACGCGGCGGGCGACGTCCGAGCGCGACTCGGCACCGACACCGTCCGGGTCGCCGCCGGCACGCCAGTGCGCGTACTCCCCCGGCCACCGCGCCTCGATCTCGTGGCCGGTCATGCCCTCCCACGCGCCGAAGCCGCGCTCACGCAGGCGCGGGTCGACCTCGACGGGCAGGTCGAGGAGCCGACCGAGGCACTCGGCCGTCTCGACGGCGCGCGTGAGGTCGGACGAGACGATGCGGGCCGGCCGGTACCGTGCCGCGAGGCGGGCAGCGGCGGTCCTGGCCTGCCAGTGCCCGACCTCGTCGAGCGGGATGTCGACCTGGCCCTGCAGGCGCGCCTCGGAGTTGTACGCCGTCCGGGCGTGGCGCCACAGGAGCAGGTGGCGGGTCACCGCTCGTCCTGCTCCTCGTCCTGCTGCCCCCGCTCGTCCGCGGGCAGCTCGATGACGGGGCAGTCCTTCCACAGCCGCTCGAGGGCGTAGTAGACGCGGTCCTCGGCGTGCTGGACGTGCACGACGACGTCGCCGAAGTCGATGAGCACCCAGCGGCCCTGGGCCTTGCCCTCACGGCGCACCGGCTTGGCGCCGAGCTTGTGGAGCGCCTCCTCGACGGCGTCGACGATGGCACCGACCTGACGCTCGTTCGTGCCGGACGCGATGAGGAAGACGTCGGTGAGGACGAGCTGCTCGCTCACGTCGAGCGCGATGATCTCCTGCGCCTTGAGGTCGGACGCGGCGCGCGCCGCGGCGTGGGCAAGCTCGATGGCACGGGTGCTCGCAGGCACGGGGCTCCTCGGTTCGGGTCGGGGCACCGCGTCGGGCGGCGCCGGTGGTGCAGGGCGTCGGTCAGGCCGGTGCGGCGCGACCGACGACCCACTCGAGCACCGGGGCGGCGGCGTCCGTCGCCTCGGTGCCGCGGGTCTGGATGACGAGCAGCATGATGAGGAACCCGAGGACGAACGCCACCGCCGCGAGCACGAGCACGTGGAGCCACGTGTAGGGGTGCAGGCGACGACGCGGCTCGTCGTCCTCGTCGAGGTCGTCCTCGACGGCGGTCGTCCGCGAGGCGGACCAGGGCGTCGCCGCCTCCTCCGGTGGGGTGCTCGCCTGGGCCGCGCCGGCAGGCGCGCCCGTGCGGCGCCAGCCCTCGTTCTGCTCGGCGGGTGCCGACGGCTCGGC
>JAEXEM010000203.1 GCA_023401045.1 Actinomycetes bacterium | reverse complement strand
GTCGGCGGCCACCGCCGAGCCGGCGAGGACCATGTGCGCGCCGGCGCGCGTCGAGGCGAGGTCGCTCAGCGGGCTGCCACCGGGCGGGCAGCAGCCGTCGCACTCGAGGCAGCCGTACGTGCCTGCGCCGACCACGAGCACGCGCGCCCCGCCGAACGGCACGTCGAACGCCTCGAGCACGTGCTCCGCGGCCCGGTGCAGGTCCGACGCGTGGGCGGAGGACGGCTCGGCGTAGAGCACGAGCACGGCGCGCCGCGCACCGTCGCGGTCGAGGTGCGCCGCGAGCGACCTCGCCACCTGCGGCCCGTCGAGCGGGTCGACGAGGTCCGCGAGGTCGACCCGCGCCACGAGACCGACGCGCGACCGGGGACCGCGCAGGCTCACGGCGACGGCGCTGTCACGCGGCTGGAAGCCGAGCAGGTGCGGGACGAGGGCGAGCAGCTCACGCGGCTCGTCGAGGCGCAGGACGACGGGTCTCATGGCGTCAAGGCAAGCGCGACGGCTGCGTGAGCGGCACGGCCACGTCCGATCCTGTGCGGACGAGGTCGCCACGGGCACCCTGGGGTCGGCTCGCGCCGCGGGCTCCGGACGGCCGGGCTCGCACCGCAGCACCGCCCGCTACCCTGGCGCGGTGCTGCGACCGAGGACCTCCGCGCTGGGAGCCACGGGCGTGCTCTGTCTCTCCGCGCTCGTCGGCTGCTCGCCGGACCCCGCCCCTGAGCCGGCGGCGGTGACGGCGGTGTCGGCCGCCCCGGTCCCCTCGCCGAACCCGACGGACGAGGCGCTGCTCTCCGGCGCGCTCGACGCCGGTACCGCCGTCGGCACGGTCGTCGAGGGCTTCCCGACCGACCTGCTCCCTGTCCCGGCGGACGCCGAGGTCCTCGTCTCCTCGGCGCAGCCGCTCGGCGACGGTCGCCTGCGGGTCTCGCTCAACCTGCGCAGCGGCGTGGACGCCGCAACCCTCCTCGACTCGGTCCGCGCCCCGCTGCTCGCCGCGGGCTTCACGGAGGCCGCACCTCCTGCCCCGGAGCCGGGTCTGGCTGCGCAGGCGACGTTCGCCCGGAGCGACGGTGCCGAGCTCGTCGTCGCGGGCGTCCTCGACCGTGACGGGCTGCGCACCATGACGCTCGGCGGGACGGTGGCGGCCCCCGCACCCTAGGGTGGTCCCGTGCTTCCCGCGAACCCTGCCCTGGTCGACCGCGAGTACCTGCGCGCGGGGGTCGACGCCGCGCTGGCCAGGCACGTCGCGAGGCTGCGCGACACCGTCGCGGCCGTGAGCCCGGACGCCGCCGGCCTGGCGGACGCGGTGGAGCGGATGGTCGGGGGCGGCAAGCGTCTGCGGGCCGCGTTCTGCTACTGGTCGTGGCGCGCGCACGGCGGCGTGCCGGGCACCGAGGAGGAGCAGGCCGTGCTGCGCGCCGGCGCCGCCCTCGAGCTGTTCCAGGCCGCGGCCCTGTTCCACGACGACGTCATGGACGACTCGAGCACACGACGCGGGCTGCCTGCCGCGCACCGGTTCTTCGCGGCGGAGCACCGGGCCGCCGGTCGTCGCGGCGACGCCCAGCGCTACGGCGACGGCGTCGCGATCCTCCTCGGCGACCTCTCCCTCGTCGCGAGCGAGGAGGAGATGTCGCACGCGCTCGCCACCCTGCCCGCGCCGGTCGCACGCTCCGCCCGGACCGTCTTCGACCTCATGCGCACGGAGGTCACCGTCGGGCAGTACCTCGACCTGCTCGCGCAGTCGATGCCGTGGGGCGACCCCGCCGACGACGAGCGGCGCGCCCTCGAGGTGGTGCGCGCGAAGGCCGCGCGCTACAGCGTCGAGCACCCCATCGTCCTCGGCGCGGCACTGGCCGGTGCCGACGAGGAGGCGCTCGAGGGCTGCCGCGCAGTCGGCCTGCCCCTCGGCGAGGCGTTCCAGCTGCGTGACGACGTGCTGGGCGTGCTCGGCGACCCCGCGACGACCGGGAAGCCGGCTGGGGACGACCTGCGCGAGGGCAAGCGCACGGTGCTCGTCGCCCGCGCGCTGGCGCTCGCCACGGCCGCCGGGGACACCGACGCCGTCTCGGTCCTCACCGAGCGCATCGGCGACCCCGACCTCGACGCCGAGGGCGTCGCGACGCTCACCGACCTGCTCGTGCGGACCGGCGCCGTCGCCGAGGTCGAGAAGCTCATCTCCGAGCTGCGCTCCCAGGCCTTCGACGCCATCGAGGCACGCCGCTGGCCGGAGCCTGCGCGCGGCGCGCTCGTCGCGCTGGCGCACGCCGCGGTGGACCGGACGTCCTGACGGCCCGGGTCGGGCGCCTCGCGGCTCCGGAGCGCACCGACGGACGCCACGGTCACCGCGCGATGCCCCCGGCCGACGGCGCCACCCCCGTCGGGCGGCGCCACCGTCCGGTCGTCGGGGCCTAGAGGAGCGCCTGCGCGACGCGACGCACCTCGGTCTTGCGGCCGGCGCGCAGAGCCGCGATCGGCGCGACCCCGAGGGACTCCTCGGTGGTGAACAGCCAGGCGATCGCCTCGGCGTCGGAGAACCCGTCGTCCGTCAGCACGGTGAGGGTGCCCTGCAGGGACGCGAGCACCGTCCACGGCGACTCCGGCGACGGCTGCGTCGGAGCCGCCGGGTTGGCGAGGTGGCCGGGGACGAGGAACGCGGCCGGGACGCTGAGGACCGGCGGGTCGCCTCGTCGCACGCCGACGAGCCGGCGCTCCTGGAGGAGGCGACGCACCTTGCCGGCGTCGATGCCGAGCCGGTCGGCAACGTCGGGGACGGTGAACCAGGTGTCGACGAGAAGGTCGAGATCCGAGGGCGAACTCACCCGGTCAGCCTACGGGTCAGCCGCTCAGCGCTGCGCGCAGCGGCTGCGGGCTTTCGGTGGCGCCCGATGTCGTCTAGCGTCACTTACGTCACGCCAGTCACACCAGCACCATCTGTCACTCACCCGGGGGGGACCATGCCTGCACCAGACCTGCGCGCACGAACGGCCGGACGCCTCGCGACCGGCACGGGCGCCACCCTGGCGCTCGCCTCCGTCGCGCTGGCCGCGACGGGGACCGCCTCCCAGGCCGCCGACTACACCGTCCGCGAGGGCGACACCCTCACGTCGATCGCCAAGCGCAACGGGACGACCGTGGCACGCCTCTCGGCCGAGAACGCGCTCGCCGACCCCTCGCGCATCCGGACGGGTCAGGTCCTGCGCCTCACGGCCCCCGCCCCCGCCACCCCGGCGGCGCCCGCCGCCCCCGCCCAGGCCCCGGCGGCGACCTACACGGTGCGCAGCGGCGACACCGTGTCCGCCATCGCGCGCGCCCACGGCA
>JAEXEM010000195.1 GCA_023401045.1 Actinomycetes bacterium | reverse complement strand
GGTGGTGGGTGACGGCCCTGCTCGCGGTCGCGGTGTGCGCGCTCGTCGCGCTGCTGCTCGTGCGGCTCAGCCCCCGGAGCATGGGGCGCCGCCACCCGGTCGCCGTCCTCGCGGTGCTCGCCCGGCTGCTGCTCGTCGTCGCCGCGGTCGCCGGGCCCGTCGGGCACCGGTCCGAGCCGGCCGCGACGAACGGCGAGCAGGACGACGCCGAGCTGCGCGACATGGTCGAGCGCGTGAGCGAGTCCGACGCCATCGAGGAGAACGAGCGCGAGATGTTCCGCTCGGTCCTCGAGCTGGGGGACACCCTCACCCGCGAGGTCATGGTGCCGCGCACGGACATGATCACGACGCACGCCGACACCCCGCTGCGCAAGGTGCTCGGGCTGCTGCTGCGCTCGGGGTTCTCGCGCGTGCCGGTCGTCGGGGAGTCCGTCGACGACGTCGTCGGCGTGCTCTACCTCAAGGACGTCGTGCGTCGCATCCACGTGGGCGGCGAGGACGGTGACCCGCTCGACCTGCCGGCGTCCGCCCTCGCGCGCGAGGCGGTGTACGTCCCGGAGTCGAAACCGGTCGACGAGCTGCTGCGCGAGCTGCGGGACGGGTCGAGCCACCTCGCGCTCGTCGTCGACGAGTACGGCGGCATCGCCGGGCTCGTGACGATCGAGGACGCGCTCGAGGAGATCGTCGGCGAGCTCACCGACGAGCACGACACCAGCGCCCCCGGTGTCGAGGACCTGGGGGACGGCGGTTACCGTGTCCCGGCGCGCCTGGGGCGCGACGAGCTGGGGGACCTGTTCGGCATCGAGGTGGAGGACGAGGACGTGGACACGGCAGCAGGGCTGCTCGCGAAGGCCCTGGGCAAGGTACCGCTGCCCGGTTCGGTGGGGGAGATCCACGGTCTCAGGCTCGAGGCGGAGCGTGTCGAGGGACGCCGCAAGCGCCTCGCGACCGTCCTCGTCCACCGCGCCGCCGAGCCCGAGGTCGACACCCCGGCGCGCGGCACCGGCGCACGCACCCCCTCCGAGGGTGTGCCCGGCGTCACCGAGGAGGCAGCCCGATGACGCACCGTTCCGGCTTCGCCTGCTTCGTCGGCCGACCCAACGCCGGGAAGTCGACCCTCACCAACGCGCTCGTCGGCCAGAAGGTCGCCATCACCTCCGGGCGGCCGCAGACGACGCGCCACGTCGTGCGCGGCATCGTCCACCGCCCGGACGCCCAGCTCGTGCTCGTCGACACCCCCGGCCTCCACCGGCCGCGCACGCTGCTCGGCGAGCGGCTCAACGACCTCGTGCGGGACACGCTCACCGAGGTCGACGTCGTCGGCTTCTGCATCCCCGCCGACGAGAAGATCGGCCCCGGTGACCGGTACATCGCCGAGCAGCTCGCGCAGCTCTCGCCCCCGGGAGGTTCCGGGGTGCCGGTCGTCGCGATCGTCACCAAGGCCGACACCGTGCCCCGCGCACGCCTCACCGAGCAGCTCGTCGCCGTCGACCAGCTCGGGGCCTGGGCGGACATCGTCCCGGTCTCGGCCCGCGACGGGTACCAGGTCGACGTGCTCGCCGACGTGCTCGTCGGGCACCTGCCCGAGGGCCCGGCGCTCTACCCCGAGGGGGAGCTGACCGACGAGCCGGAGGCCGTCATGGTCGCCGAGCTCGTCCGCGAGGCCGCCCTCGAGGGCGTGCGCGACGAGCTGCCGCACTCGCTGGCCGTCGTCGTCGACGAGATCGTGCCGCGCGAGCAGCGCCCCGGCGCCGACGGGCGGCCGCTGCTCGACGTGCGGGTCCACCTCTTCGTCGAGCGCGACAGCCAGAAGGCCATCGTCATCGGGCGGGGCGGGGCACGGCTGCGCGACGTCGGGACGCGGGCCCGCACCCAGATCGAGGCGCTGCTCGGCGCACGCGTCTTCCTCGACCTGCACGTCAAGGTGGCCAAGGACTGGCAGCGCGACCCCAAGCAGCTCGGCAGGCTGGGCTTCTGACGTGGTGGGCACGAGCGTGCGGGCGGGGCGGGAGGAGGCCACGCCCGAGGGCGGCCCTCGGCCGTCCCGGTGGCGGTCGCCCTACCAGCTCGTCGCGAGCGTCGTGCTCGCGCTCGTCGTGCTCGCGGTCGTCGGCGCCGTCACCGGGCCGCGCTGGGACCCGCACCCGCTGGGCGAGACCATCGAGGTGGAGACGTCGAGCACCGCGATCGGCGACGCCCCCGAGCTGGGGACGTACGACGTGCGGACGGTCGTCGTCACCGTCCCGCTCGACGGCGCCGAGGTCGAGGCGCAGCTGAGCATCCCGGTCGGCGCCCCGGAGCCCGCCCCCGCCGTGCTCTTCGTCCACGGCGCCGGCACCGGCCGGTTCGACACCGCCTTCCGCGAACCGGCGCACGCCCTCGCGAGCCACGGCATCGTCACTATGGTGCCGAACAAGCGGCTCGACACGTACTCGACGCAGCACCGCGACTACGTGCAGATGGCCGGCGACTACCTGCACTCGTTCGACGTGCTGCGCGCGCGGCCCGAGGTCGACCCCGACCGGGTGTCGGTGTACGCCGAGAGCGAGGGTGGCTGGATCGCGCCCGTCATGGCCGTCGAGCAGCCCGCGATCGAGGGCGTCGTGCTCGTGTCCGCGCCCGTCGTCCAGCCCCGCCAGCAGGCCGCCTTCGCCGTCGACGCGTACCTGCGCAACACGGGCGTGCCGCGCACGGTGTTCCGGGCGATCCCGCGCGCGGTCGGGATGTCGATGCCCGGCGGCGGGTTCGAGTACGCCGACTTCGACGTCCAGCCCTGGCAGAAGCGGATGACGCAGCCGGTGCTCGTCGTCTACGGCACCGGTGACGCCTCGATGCCGATCGTCCAGGGCGCGCTCCAGGTCGAGGACGACCTCGCCCGCGCGGGCAACCACGACGTGACCGTGCGCTACTACGCCGACGCCAACCACGGCATCCGGGTCGGGGGCGAGGTGCTGCCGGAGTTCCTCCGGGACGTGTCCCAGTGGGTCTCGGGCCTGCCCGCGACCGCCGACGCGCCGCCGAGGGTGGCCGGCGCGCAGCCGACCCAGACGTACGAGGCGGGCCCGATCCCGCAACCGCGGTGGCTGCGGGACGGCGACGCCCTCGTCGCGCTCGCGCTGGGGTCGTGCGGGCTCGTCGTGCTGTCGGGGCTCTCGGTCGGGGCGACCCGCGTCGTGGCGGTCGCACGTCGCCGCCCGGGCACGCACCGCTTCGGCCGCGGCATCGCCACACGGCTGGCCGAGCTGACGACCGCGACGGTCGCGACCGTCGCGGCGTTCGTCTGGTACCTCTACGCGGTCGCGCAGCTCGCCCTCAACTACGAGCGGGACGCCTGGATCGTCCACGGCGGGTGGCTGCTCGTGCGCGGCCTCGGCATCGTCGCGGTCGTCCTCCTCGTCCTGCTCGTGCGTCGCGCGCACGCGCTGCGCAGCGTCGACGAGCCCGTCGCGCCCGGGGTCGTGCGGCCGGTCGCGGCGTGGGCCGTCGTCGCCGGGTGCGCGACGCTGCTCGTCCTGCTGGCCTACTGGGGCGTCTTCCAGCTCGACATCTGAGGCGAACCGGGTGGAGCGACGTGAACCGTACCGCTCAGGTGAGGCACCATGTGCGCCGATGAACTTGTGAGGGACGGGGTGGTGGTGTGCGCACGTCGTGGGGCTCGGCGACCGACAGGGGACGCGTCCGTGAGGTGAACGAGGACGCGCTGCTGGCGTACCCGCCGGTCTTCCTCGTGGCAGACGGCATGGGCGGGCACGACGCCGGCGACCTCGCGAGCCGCATCGCGGTCGGGGAGTTCGCCCAGCTCGCCGGGCAGCCCGCGGCGACGTCCGACGACGTGCACGCGTGCTTCACGCGCACGTCCGCGCGCATCCGCCACGAGTTCACCGGCGGCCGGCAGGGCGGCACGACGGTCTCCGGCGTGGCCGTCACCGAGCACGACGGCGGCTGGTACTGGCTCGTGTTCAACGTCGGCGACTCCCGGGTGTACCGGTGGACGGACGGTGCGCTCGAGCAGGTGAGCGTCGACCACTCCGTGGTCCAGGAGCTCATCGAGGCGGGCACGCTCACCGCCCTCGCGGCGCGCGGCCACCCGGAGCGTCACGTGCTCACGCGGGCGCTCGGCACCGGGGAGCCGCCCGAGCCCGACTACTGGCTGCTCCCGGCCGGGGTCGGGGACCGTCTGCTCATCTGCACCGACGGGCTCACCCGCGAGCTCGACGACGTCGCCATCGCTCAGGTCCTCGCCGGGCGTGCCGATCCTCAGGACGCGGCGACCGAGCTCGTCAGCCGGGCGCTGGAGCGTGGCGGCCGCGACAACGTCAGCGTCGTCGTCGTCGACGTGGCGACGACGGCGGCGGCCCTCGAGGAGGCGCACACGACGACGCCGCGCCCGGCCCCCGACCTCGGACCGCACCTGTGGGACGAGATGCTCAACGGCGCGACCGTGCCCCGCACCGCCGTCGCCGCGCCGACGGCACCGACCCCCGCCGGCCCGGTGCCGGACCACGCCCAGGAGGATGACGCATGACCGAGCGCGCACCGCACGAGTACCGCACCGGGACGTGGCCGGCGGTCGCGGGCGACGGGTTCGTGGCGCTCGTCGAGCCCGGCAC
>JAEXEM010000137.1 GCA_023401045.1 Actinomycetes bacterium | reverse complement strand
GTGCCGGGGACGCCGGCCGCGGACGCGGGGCGGGGCGAGCCCGGCACCGCGCCGGTGGCCCCGCTCGAGCTGCCTCCGGTCGGGCGCGACGAGGTCGCCCGCACGGCGAGCACGACGGTCCGTCTCGCCTCCGTGGAGCACGTCGACGGGGTGGCGACCACACCGGGCGAGATCTCCGGCCCGGCGATCCGCGCCACCGTCGAGGTGACCAACGACGGTGACGCGCCGGTCGACCTGGCGCTCGTCGCCGTCAACGCGTACACGCAGGCCGACCGCACGCCGCTGGTCGGGCTCGCGCAGCCGGGCGGCCGCCCGTTCGGGGGCGTGCTCCCGGGAGGGGCGTCGGGCAGCGGCGTGTTCGTCTTCCGGCTCCCGGACGGTGCGCGCCAGGGTGTCACGCTCGTCGTCGACGTCCTGCCGGGACTCCCGGCCGCCGTGTTCACGGACGTGGCCGGGTGAGCGCCGCGCCCCGTGGGGCGGCGCTCGCGGTGGAGGCGTCGGCGCCGGGCGACCGGCGGCGGGCCGGGAGCTCGCTCGACCGGACCGTCGCCGTGCTCGCCTGCCTCGGCGTCGGGTTCTGGGCGCAGCTCGCTGTCGGACTCACCCTCGGCATGCTGGTCGCGCTCGTGCTGCTGCCGGTGTGGCTGCCGGTCTGGTGGCGGTACCGGGCAGGGCGGGCGCTGCTCGTCGTCGCGGTGCTGGCGTTGCTGTGCGGCGCCTACCTCACCCTCGGTGGTGCCTGGGTGCGCGCGCCGGACCCGCTCGGTGCGCGGACGACGACCGCGGCCGTCCTCGTCGTCGTCACGTCCGCCGGCGTCCTCGTCTGGGCCCACGGCCTGCTGGGCGCCCGCGCCGTCGTCATGCTCTACGCGGCAGGCATGCTCGCCTCCCGACTGCCCCGGCTCGACCCGGGCACCAACGCGTGGAAGTACGAGCTGTCGGTCCCCGTGACCCTCCTCGTGCTCGGTGCCTGCCTGTCGGTCACGTCGGTGCTCGTGCAGGTCGCGCTGGTCCTCGCGCTGGCATGGGTCTCGGCCGCCAACGACAGCCGCTCCGCGGCGTCCCTCCTCGTGGTGACGGCGGCCGTGCTCGCGTGGCAGCGGGTCGTCGCCGCCGCCGTGCCGCGGTCGTCCTCGCTCCGCACCGCCGTCCAGCTCGTGCTGGTCTGCGTCGTCGCCTACTTCTCGATCCAGGCGATGCTCGTCGAGGGCGTCTTCGGTGAGAGCTCCCGCGCCCGGACGCAGGCCCAGATCGACACCGCCGGTTCGGTCCTCGTCGGTGCGCGACCGGAGATGGGGGCCACGGCCGCGCTGCTCGCGGCGCAGCCCTGGGGCTACGGCATGGGGCTCGCGCCGAACCACGACGACCTGCTGACGGCCAAGTCCGGCATGGCGGGGCTCGGGTACGACCCCGACAACAGGTACGTCGAGACGTACCTGTTCGGATCCGGCTTCGAGGTCCACTCGGTGCTCGGGGACCTGTGGGTGCGTCTCGGTCCGGCGGGGGCGCTGCTGGCGCTCACGGTCACCGGGGTCGCGGTCGCCGGTCTCGTGCGTGCGCTCGCCCGCCGGCAGGCGTCGGCCCTCGTCGTCTTCGTCACGGCGCTGGTCGTGTGGGACCTGCTGTTCAGCCCGCTGTTCTCCACGTCGGTCGCCGTCATGGTCCTCGCCACCGCACTCGCGGTCGTCGGGTCGCCGACGGCGGTGCGGGGGCCGCCGTGAAGGGCGTCTGGCAGGACGTGCTGCGCACGGCCGGGGCGCGGGCCGGGGTGGTCGCGCTCGGCGGCCTGCTCGGCATCGTGACGACGCGGGTCGTCATCGAGCAGTTCGGCGTGGCGGCGTACGCCCAGTACGGCCTGCTCAACGGGCTGCGGAACCTGTTGCCCTTCGCCGACCTCGGCATCGGCGCGGTCGTGCTCAACGCCGTCGCCCACGCCGACGACCCGGCGCGGGCCCGCCGGGTGCGCCGTGTCCTCACCACGGCGTTCCGTGTGCTCACGGTCTCGGGCGTGCTCGTCGCCGTGCTGTGCGTGGTGCTGCAGCTGCTCGGGTGGTGGCCGACGATCCTCGGCGCCGGCCTCATGCCCGGCGGTGACGTCGTCGCGACGCTCTGCCTCGCGCTGTTCGGGCTGTCGCTGCCGCTGGGGGTGGGCAGCCGCATCCTCGTCGGGCTGCGGCGCACGGCGACGCAGACGGTGCTGCAGGGCCTGGTCTCGCCCCTGTTCCTCGCCGGCGTCCTCGCGCTGACGGTGCTCGGCAGCGCCGGGGGCGAGTACGTGGCGCTCGCCTCGTACGTCGCGGCGTCCCTCGTCTCGGCGGTCGTGCTGGCGGTGGCCGCCCGGCTCGTGGCGCCCCAGGTGGGGCGGGCGGTGCGGGACGTGCCGCGCGTGCGGTCCGTGCCCGGGGTCGCCGTCGCGGCGACGGCCGTGCCGATGCTCGTGCAGTCCGTCGCGATGCCGGTGGCGATGCAGACGGACCGGCT
Organism: Actinomycetes bacterium; assembly: GCA_023401045.1. Classification (GTDB taxonomy): domain Bacteria; phylum Actinomycetota; class Actinomycetes; order Actinomycetales; family Cellulomonadaceae; genus Cellulomonas. The sequence continues at coordinate 2,756 of JAEXEM010000137.1, read as the reverse complement.
GTTCCTCTCGCACCTGTCGACCCCTCGGGCCCTGGCCGAGTACACGTTCGCCGGGCAGATGTTCGGGCTGGTCATGCAGGTGGTGCTCTCCGCGGGGCTGAGCCTGTGGCCGTACTTCACGCGCGCGAGGGCGCAGGCGACGTCCCTGTCGCCGTTCCGCCTCAGCGCGGGCTTCGGGGCGGCTGCGGCCGTCGCCCTCGTGGGCCTCGTGCTCGTGCTGCCGGTGCTCGAGGCCGTCGTCACCGACGGGGCGCTGCACCTGGGGTCGCTCGTCGTCGTCGGGTGGTGCGCGTTCGTCCTCGTCCAGGCGGTGCTCTACCCCCTCGGCATGTACATGACCGACGAGGCGGGGCTGCGGTTCCAGGTGGTGCCGGTCCTCGCCATGTGCGTGAGCAACGTCGCGCTCACCTGGGTGCTGGTCGAGCGGCTGGGTGCCGCCGGCCCTGTGCTCGCCTCGGCGCTCGCGGTCCTCGTCTGCCAGGTGCTCCCCGGTGCGTGGTACGTCCGGCGGGACCTGGCGCGTCGCAGCGAGGAGCGGGATGGCACGCACCCCGCGGCGGTGCCCACCGAGCGCGGTGCCGACGAGCGGGCGTGAGCGTCACCGCAGGCGCGGCGAGGGGTGCTCCGGCGGGCCGCCGGCGCGGCCGAGGTGCGGCCGCAACGGGTCCGCCACCGTGACGAGGGGCAGGTCGCGAGGCTCCCCGGAGCGTGAGGTCTCGAGGGTGAGCCCGGGCCCGGCGAGGTGGCGGGCGAGCTCGGGGAAGCTCGAGAAGTACGGGCCGAGCAGGTGCGTCGCCCCGGCGAGGAGGTAGAGGTCGACGACGGCGGCGACGAGCCCTGCCCGGGAGTTGTAGGCGCCCTTGCCGGCCTGCGCGACGGCACCGGGGAAGGCGTCGAGGAGGTCCTGCTGCACCTCGGGGACGTCGCACGAGAGGTAGAAGCGCACCCCGGGCGTGGCCTGCTCGATGCGTCGCATGCGCTCGACGAACCAGCCGACGGGTGACCACCGCAGCGTCTCGGTGTGCGAGGCCGGGTGGGCCCGGACCATGACCCCCACGTACGGCTCACCCGTGAGCGTCGCCGCGACGCTCGTCACCCGGTCGGCCACCTGCCCGGACGGGCGCAGCTCGCGCAGCAGCTCCGGCCAGGCGCGCGCACCGTCCGGCAGGACGAGGGCGTGGCCGGTGCGCACGAGCCACACGGGCCGGCCCCGTGCCTCCTCCAGCCAGCCCAGCGACCAGTCCCGCTCGGGGTACCGCAGCCTGAGGACCTGGTGCGCCGCCGTCGGCAGCCGTCGCAGGTCGCACTCCCACAGGTCCGTGAGGTGGGCGCCGAACGGCGTGCCGGTGGGCCACACGTACGCGAAGTCACGGTGCTCGAGCTCTGCCAGCGCCCGCGCGCCGAGCAGGGCGCGCATGCGGTTGCCCAGGCCGGCGTGGCGCGGCATCACCGACACCACCGTGCCGCGGCGGCGGGACCGGCCCGTCACGGGATCACGTACTGCGAGGTGTAGGCCCAGGCGAGCAGCACCTGGGCGGCGAGCAGGGGCACGCACAGCAGGAGGACGACGCGCGGGCCGACCCGTTGCACGACGAGCCACAGCAGCGGGAACGCTGCGAGCAGGAAGCGTGGACGAGGCCCCAGGCCGCTGTACGCGAGCATCTGCGCGAGCAGGACGAGCGTGTAGGCGGTCGGGACCGCGGGGAGGCGCGCACCGCGCCACACCGCCCAGCCGACCAGCGCCAGCCAGCCGAAGCCGGACCACATGACGAGGTACGTGTGGTCGTGGACCAGGTCGGAGAACCCCGTGACGATGTACGCGAACTGCACGCCGAGGTCGAGCTGCTGGTGCCAGAACCGGTCCTGCACGACGAACCACGTGTCCGGCCTGCCGGTGTGCCACCACAGGTAGCCCCAGTAGCCCAGCGTGCCGAGGGGCGCGAGCAGCGGCGCGACCAGGCTCGTGAGGTCACGGTCGCGTCGGACCGCGAGGAACGACGCGACGGCGGCCGCGGCGACCAGCCCGACGGCGTTGGGTCGGGTGGCCGTGGCTGCCGCGGCGACGAGGCATGCGGCCGCCCAGCGGCGCCGGGTGAGCAGCAGCAGGCAGCTCGCGGCGAGCGCGACGAAGAGCGGGTCCGCCATGAAGAGGGAGAACGTCGCCGAGCCGGGCATCGCGACGAGCAGGAGCGTGGCGAGCAGGGCCGACCGGGCCGGCAGCAGGTCGCGCCCGGCGGCGAGGACCGCGAGCACGGCGGCCGCGCCGAGCAGCAGGTTGAGGACGATCCCCGTGGCGACGAGCGGTGCGCCGCTCACCTCGGACAGCCCTCGGACCACGAGGGGGAACAGCGGGAAGAACGCAGCCGTCGCCTCGTCGGGGCGGTCCGGCGGGGGGACGGCGTCGGGGTACCCGTGCTGGGCGATCGACAGGTAGAACGGGCCGTCCCACGGGGCGAGGGCGCGGGTCCAGGTGAGGTCCTGCTGCCGTCGCGCCAGGTCGATCGCCACCAGCGTGAGCGCGCGCGTCCCGAGGTACGCCACGAGGGCGAGGCCGCTGCTGCGGGCGAACGACCAGCGGCCGGCCGGCGTCCCCGGCGCGTGCTCGGGACCTGCGGCGACGTCGACGGGCCGCGGTGGTCCGTGCGACCCGGTGAGCATCGACCCGTCGTCGCGCGGTGCCCTGCCGCGGTCCGACGCGTGGTGCGCGGGGCCGGTCACGGCAGGTCCGGCGCGTCGCGTACCGCGCGGGTGGGTGG
>JAEXEM010000101.1 GCA_023401045.1 Actinomycetes bacterium | reverse complement strand
GCGCGGTACCGCCCGCGGCGTCGAGGCCGGCCCCGGTCTCGGGACCGACCTCCGCGAACCGCCAGGCGTCGACGCGCCCCTCGAAGGTCCCGACGAGCGCCCACCATCCCGGCGTCGACAACGCGTCCGGCCGCTCGGCGAGGTCGGCGTGCTCGACGACGCCGCGCGCGAGCCGGCCGGCGAACCAGGCGGCGCCGGGCGTGGGCGTCACCGATGTGTCGGGGGGCACACGGACAACCTACCGAGCCCTCGCACGCTCCCCGCGCCGGGTCACCCGGTCGCCGGTGCCGAGCCGTTCGGCGCGCGAGACGGCTCTGACCTGCACAGACACCCCGTCTGACGCCCGCCGGCGACACGCTCCGGGAGGCCAGTTGGACTCTCCCCGGTTTTGTCGTCTAGAGTCTTCGACGCACCAGGAACGCCGGTGAAAACGGCGGAACTGACGCGCGGACGTGGCTCAGTGGTAGAGCATCACCTTGCCAAGGTGAGGGTCGCGGGTTCGAATCCCGTCGTCCGCTCTGAGGACAACTTCGTCGGCTCCCGAGCCGTTGAGGTCTCTGGACTCACCGGTGGAGTGGCCGAGAGGCGAGGCAGCGGCCTGCAAAGCCGTATACACGGGTTCGAATCCCGTCTCCACCTCGCACAGCTTCACCCCGGGCGATTGGCGCAGCGGTAGCGCGCTTCCCTGACACGGAAGAGGTCACTGGTTCGATCCCAGTATCGCCCACCAGCAGAGCCCCAGGTCATCGACCTGGGGCTCTTGGCTTTCCCGGGCGCAGCCGTCCCGTCGACCACTCGTCGCACGTCCGCCGGGACGCTCGCCCTCGCGGCGGGCCCCTCGGTCGACACGGGCGCGCCGGGCGCCGCCACCCGGTGTGACGACGACCACCTCGCGGCACCGCAGCCGCCGGCTCGACGGACCTCTCGTCGGCCCGGCGGCTGCTACTTCCTCGTCACCTGCTGCTGGGGCGTGCTGGTCACGAGGTTGCTCACCTTCTTGTCCACCAGCGTGGTGACGAGCTGCTGGGTCGCACCGAAGACCAGTGCCCAGAGGACGACGTCCAGCCAGCGTCCGAGCCGAACCTCCGGGACGATCCCCGCGAGCATGATGAGGACACCGAGCGTCCCGCACAGCGCACCCATCTGGATCTTGAGCGCCAGCGAGTGCCACGGCAGGAAGAAGGGGTTGTACACGCCGCCGACCTCGGTGACCTGCCGGGCACCCGCGAGCAGGCCACCGGCGGCACCGAGGGTGGCGATCCCCGCGGCGGTGACGAGGCCAGCGAACGACGGCCCCCAGGCCGGCGGGTCGAGGCGCAGCGCGCCGCCCCCTGCCGCCGCCTCCACCCTGAGGATGCCCGTCGCGGCGCAGGTCACGAGGACGGCGATGAAGAGCGTGACGACCGCGGTGAGGATGATGAGCCTGTTCCGGTACGCGCGGGACCGGATGTAGCGGTCGTCCCAGACCTGCCGGTACCGCCGCACGAGCTCGCGCGCCTTCTCCGGCGTCGCGTCCTGCGCGACCTGCTCGGGCTGCAGGGCGAGCAGCGGGTCGCCCGGCTCGAGCACCGCGCGCGCGTCGAACAGGATCGCGGCCATGCGCTGACGGCGCTCGCCGTCCGGGAGCAGGGCCGTCACGCGCGCCTCCGCCTCGTGGACGTGCCGCCACGCCTGGTCGCACGGGCCGCCGTACCACCAGCCGGCCAGACGCTGCCCCCGGCGCGGCCGGCCCGGCGCGCTCCCGCACCCGTCCGTGGCGAGCACGCGGGCGTCGCGCAGCAGGGACCTGATCGCCCGGACCTCGGCGCGCAGCTCGCTGCCGCGCGTGGCGACGAGCACGCCCAGCGTGCCGTCCAGCTTCTGGCACTTGAGCAGGACGAGACCGCGCCACACCGCGCTGTGCCGCGAGGCCGCCACGTCGAGCTGCGGGACCAGGCCCTCCTCGTCCTCGTACCGGTCCAGGGCCACACCGACCCCTGGGACGGCCAGCACCACACGTCGCTCCACCATGGCTCCCCCCCAGGCGTCCCGTCGTCGCGCACCGCTCGTCGAGCAGGGCTCTCCCTCCGGTCTACGCGCGCCCCGGGCCCGCACCAGGGCCGAAGGTCATCGAGGACCCGGCGACGGGGCCCGTCCACGCACCGGCGAGGTCACCCGGCGTCGGCGCGCAACCCTGTGAGGACGACCTGCACGAGCCGGTCGACGAGGTGCGGTGCCGCCTGGCGCACGACCTCGGGCTGCGGGCGGGTGACGATCCCGATGACGACGACGAGCTCGAGGGCACCGAGGTCGGCGTGCAGCAGCCCTGCGGCTCGGACCTCGACGAGGAACGCGTCGACGGCCGTGAGCGCGGCGTCCTGCGCCTCGCGGACCGGCCCGGCCAGGCCCTCGGGGAGCTCTTGGGCCAGCGCGGCGGTGAGCGCGCCGAGGTCGAGGTCGACGAGCCGGCCGACGTACTCCCGCCACACCCGTTCGGGGTCGGTCGCGAGGTCGGCGGCAGCGTCGGCGGTGACGGCGCGCAGGTCGTCGAGGATCGCGAGGGCGACCTCCTCGACGAGGACGGCGCGCGACTCGAAGTTGCGGTAGAGCGTGGCGATGCCCACGCCGGCGGCCTCGGCGATCGCCTCGAGCGCGACGTCGGCGCCGGCGGTGGCGAAGGCACGGCGTGCCTCGCGGAGGACGGCAGCGCGCCGCCGAGCCGCGTCGCTCCTCATGTGGCCCTCCTGACACCGGTGGGCGCTTGACCCTCCCACTCAACCGGAGGATAGTCCTCCGGTGGAAGTGGAGAAACTTCCTCCGAACACAGAACGGTTCCTCTCCCCCATGACGCTGACCGACCAGCCGGTCGTCCCCGCCGCCACCGCGGCCCCGAAGGAGCGCCACCCCGTCGTCCCGCTCGTCGGGCTGACGGTCGGCCTCGGAGCGATCCTCGTGGCCCTCCTCGCGCTCTTCATCCTCCCGTCGCTCAGGAGCGGCCCGCACGACCTGCCGCTCGGGCTCGTCGGCGACCCGGCCGTCGTCGCGGGGACCGAGGACACGCTCGCGGCGACGGCCCCGGACGCCTGGGCGCCGCGCCACCTGGCGTCCGAGGCCGACCTGCGCGCCGCCGTGGAGCAGCGCGAGGTCGTCGGCGGTCTCGTGCTCTCCGAGAACGGCGTGCACGCCGTCGTCGCGTCGGCCGGGTCGACGGCGATCTCCGGGACCGTGACGGCGACGGCGAGCAGCCTGGCCGCGGCCTCCGGCCTGCCGGTCACCGTGGCCGACGTCGTCCCGCTGCCCGCGTCCGACCCGACGGGCGTCGGCATCGGCGGTCTGGCGTTCCCGCTCGTCTTCGGCGGCATCGTGCCCGCCGTCGCGTTCGCCACCGCGTTCCCCCGGCGCAACCGGTGGCGCCTCACCGGCATCCTCTCGTTCTCCGTCGTCGGCGGCTCCGTCGTCGCCGCGGTCCTGCAGTTCTGGTTCGGCAGCGTGACCGGCGCGTTCCTGCCCGTCGCCGCAGCGATGTCGTTCGGCATCGCCGCGCTCGCGCTGCCGCTCGCCGGCCTCCAGAAGCTCTTCGGCGGCAAGGGCTTCACGATCGGCGCGATGACGATGATGTTCCTCGGCAACCCGCTCGCCGGCATCGCGACGACCGGGGCCTGGCTGCCGCAGGGGCTCGGCGCGTTCGGCCAGCTGCTGCCGCCCGGTGCGACCGGGGCGCTCGTGCGCTCCGCCGCCTACTTCGGTGGCGCGGGTGCGCTCACGCCCGCGCTCACGCTCGCGGTCTGGGTCGCGGCCGGCGCGGTCCTCACGAGCCTCGGCATCCGTCGGGAGCGGCGCACGGCGGATGCCGAGGCTCGTGAGG
>JAEXEM010000237.1 GCA_023401045.1 Actinomycetes bacterium | reverse complement strand
CCCCGGGGGCGTTGGCGCGCGTGCACGTGCTGGCCGTGGACGCGCTCGTCACGGCGTGGCGCGGGCAGGGCCCCGCGCACCTGCCCGGGGGGGTGGTGGCGGCCCGCACGTGTGGCAGGCTCTACCTCGGCAGGCCGCCGGTGCCGGCCGGTGGGGCAGCCCGCCCGCCCGCGGAGCACACCACCCGGGCACGACGATCGGACGACCAGGAGTGAGCGGTGGACGCGGCGGACATGGGTGACGACCTCGAGCGGGTGCTCCTCAGCGAGGAGCAGCTGCACGCGCGGCTCGACGAGCTGGCCGCGCAGATCGACGCGGACTACGCGGGCCGGCAGCTGCTGCTCGTCGGTGTCCTCAAGGGTGCGGTCATGGTGATGGCCGACCTCGCGCGCCGCCTGCACGGCGACGTCGCGATGGACTGGATGGCGGTGTCGTCCTACGGCTCCGGCACGAAGTCCTCGGGCGTCGTGCGCATCCTCAAGGACCTCGACACCGACCTCACGGGCCGCCACGTGCTCATCGTCGAGGACATCATCGACTCCGGGCTCACGCTCTCGTGGCTGCTGTCGAACCTGCGCTCGCGCGGGCCGGAGTCCGTCGAGGTCGCGGCCATGCTCCGCAAGCCCGAGGCGGCCAAGGTCGACGTGCCGGTGAAGTACGTCGGCTTCGACATCCCGACGGAGTTCGTCGTCGGCTACGGGCTCGACTACGCCGAGCGGTACCGCAACCTGCCGTTCGTCGGGACGCTCGCGCCGCACGTCTACCAGGACTGACGCGCCGCACCGTCGCGGGGGTACCGGCGGGTGCCCCGCGCCGGTGCGCCGGGGTCGTCGTCGTCGCCTGTGCCCTGGGCGAACACCGAGCGGGCCGCGCAGGTGCACCGTGTACGTTCGGGGTCAGAGTCCCTGCGAGCGGAGGTTGAGGGGCCCGGCCCCGATCGCCCATGAACGTCAAGCGTCTCTTTCGCGGTCCCGTCATCTGGGTCCTTCTCGCCCTCGGCATCTTCGCCGCCGCAGCCTCGATGCTGCGCCCCGCGACGAGCCAGCAGGTCGACACGTCCGTCGGCCTCGAGCTGCTCGCGGACAAGAAGGTCGAGCAGGTGCTCGTCACCGAGGGGACGCAGCGCGTCGACCTCACGCTCAAGGAGAAGTACGACCCCGACCCGGACCGCTCCGGCGACGAGACCGAGCAGGTCTACTTCTTCTACGTGACGCCGCAGGGCCAGCAGGTCGTCGACGCCGTCACGGCCGCCGACCCCTCGGGCGGCTACACCTCGAAGGTGCCGCAGCCGTCCTGGTGGGGCAGCCTGCTGTCGATCGTCCTGCCGTTCGTCATCCTCATCGCGCTGTTCTGGTTCCTCATGTCGAACATGCAGGGCGGCGGCTCGCGGGTGATGAGCTTCGGCAAGTCGAAGGCGAAGCTCGTCACCAAGGAGTCCCCGAAGGTGACGTTCGCCGACGTCGCCGGCGTCGACGAGGCCGTCGAGGAGCTCCAGGAGATCAAGGAGTTCCTCTCCGAGCCGGCGAAGTTCCAGGCCGTCGGCGCGAAGATCCCCAAGGGCGTGCTGCTCTACGGCCCGCCCGGGACCGGCAAGACCCTGCTCGCGCGCGCCGTCGCGGGCGAGGCGGGCGTGCCGTTCTACTCCATCTCCGGCTCGGACTTCGTCGAGATGTTCGTCGGCGTCGGTGCCAGCCGCGTGCGCGACCTGTTCCAGCAGGCCAAGGAGAACTCGCCGGCGATCATCTTCGTCGACGAGATCGACGCGGTCGGCCGGCACCGCGGCGCGGGCCTCGGCGGCGGGCACGACGAGCGCGAGCAGACCCTCAACCAGATGCTCGTCGAGATGGACGGCTTCGACGTCAAGACGAACGTCATCCTCATCGCGGCGACGAACCGCCCCGACATCCTCGACCCCGCGCTGCTGCGCCCCGGCCGCTTCGACCGCCAGGTCGCCGTCGAGCCGCCGGACCTCAAGGGCCGCGAGCGCATCCTCACCGTGCACGCGCAGGGCAAGCCGATGGCGCCGGGCGTCGACCTCGCCGCCGTCGCGCGCCGCACCCCGGGCTTCACGGGTGCCGACCTCGCGAACGTCCTCAACGAGGCGGCCCTGCTCACCGCGCGCCGATCGGCGCAGATGATCGACGACAGCGCCCTCGACGAGGCGATCGACCGCGTCATCGCCGGGCCTCAGAAGCGCACCCGCGTGATGAACGTCAAGGAGCTGAAGATCACCGCGTACCACGAGGGCGGGCACGCGCTCGTCGCCGCGGCGCTGCGGTACACCGACCCGGTGACGAAGGTGACGATCCTGCCGCGCGGCCGGGCCCTCGGCTACACGATGGTCATGCCGGTCGAGGACAAGTACTCGACGACGCGCAACGAGCTGCTCGACCAGCTCGCGTACGCCATGGGCGGCCGCGTCGCCGAGGAGCTCGTCTTCCACGACCCGACGACCGGCGCGAGCAACGACATCGAGAAGGCCACGTCGACCGCGCGCAAGATGGTGACGCAGTTCGGCATGAGCGCCCGGCTCGGGGCCATCAAGCTCGGCCAGGAGTCCTCCGAGGTGTTCCTCGGCCGCGACGTCGGCCACCAGCGCGACTACTCCGAGGACGTCGCCGCGGCCATCGACCTCGAGGTGCGGGCGCTCATCGAGCGTGCCCACGACGAGGCCCGCGACATCCTCGTGGAGTACCGCGACGTGCTCGACGACCTCGTCCTCCAGCTGCTCGAGAAGGAGACCCTCAACGCCGAGCAGCTCGCGGAGATCTTCCGGCCCATCACCAAGCGCCCGCCGCGCGAGGTGTGGATCTCCGGCGAGGAGCGCACCGTCGACCGCGGTCCGATCATGACGCCCGCCGAGCTCGCGGCGCAGAACGGCCACCCGGTCGTCCCGCAGGACGAGGCCGCCGCGGCCAACCCGGAGAAGCCGGCGACCGCGGTCGTCGAGCTGCCGCCGGACGGCACCCCCGACGCCGACGGGGCGCGCTGACATGAGCGACGCCACCGAGGCGAACGGCATCAGCCGCACGCACGACCAGGGCGGCCGGGCCGTCGCGCCGTACGACGAGGAGCGGGCGGCGCGTGCCGTGCGCGAGCTGCTCCTCGCCGTGGGCGAGGACCCCGACCGCGAGGGCCTGCGCGAGACGCCGGCGCGCGTCGCGCGCGCCTACCGGGAGATCTTCGCGGGCCTGACGATGGACCCGACCGACGTCCTCACGACGACCTTCGACCTCGGCCACGAGGAGATGGTGCTCGTCAAGGACATCGAGGTGTACTCGACGTGCGAGCACCACCTCGTGCCGTTCCACGGCGTCGCGCACGTCGGGTACATCCCGGGGGCCGACGGGCGCATCACGGGGCTGTCGAAGCTCGCGCGGCTCGTCGACGTCTACGCCCGGCGCCCGCAGGTGCAGGAGCGGCTGACGTCGCAGATCGCCGACGCCCTCGTCGAGGTCCTCGACCCGCGCGGCGTGCTCGTCGTCGTCGAGTGCGAGCACCTGTGCATGTCGATGCGGGGCGTGCGCAAGCCCGGGTCGCGGACCGTCACCTCCGCGGTGCGCGGCGGCTTCCGGGACGTCGCCACGCGGGCGGAGGCGATGAGCCTCATCTCCGGTCGCTGAGCGAGGCGGCGGTGGACGGCCCGACGACACCCGGCGGCCCCGGCGCGAGGCAGCGGCTGGCTGCGCTGCCCCCGGCGCTGCGCACCCCGCGGCGCACCCTCGTCATGGGCGTCGTCAACGTCACGCCCGACTCGTTCTCCGACGGCGGGCGCTGGTTCGGCCCGGACGCCGCGGTCGCGCGGGGCCTCGAGCTGCTCGCGCAGGGTGCCGACCTGCTCGACGTCGGCGGTGAGTCGACCCGTCCGGGCTCGGCGCGGGTGCCCGTCGAGGAGGAGCTCGAGCGGGTGCTGCCCGTCGTCGAGCGGCTCGTCGGGCACGGCGCCGTCGTCAGCGTCGACACGACGCGCGCCGCGGTCGCGGCCGCCGCCGTCGAGCGCGGCGCGGTGCTCGTCAACGACGTCTCCGGCGGGATGGCCGACCCGGGCATGGCCGAGGTCGTCGCGGCCACCGGTGCGGCGTACGTCGCGATGCACTGGCGCGGGCACGCCGACGTCATGGACGCCCACGACGTGTACGACGACGTCGTCGCCGACGTGCGGCGCGAGCTCGCGGAGCGGCTCGACGCGCTGCGTGCCGCGGGTGTCCGCGACGAGCAGGTCGTCCTCGACCCCGGGCTGGGCTTCGCGAAGACCGGCGAGAGCAACTGGCCGCTGCTCGCGCGGCTGCCCGAGCTCGTCGCCGACGGGTACCCGGTGCTCGTCGGCGCGAGCCGCAAGCGCTTCCTCGGGCACCTGCTCGCGGGCCCCGACGGCACGCC
>JAEXEM010000232.1 GCA_023401045.1 Actinomycetes bacterium | reverse complement strand
TCGTCGAGCCGGACGAGCCCTCGCCTGACGACCCGACGATCGGCCAGTCCGGGCTCGTCGGCGCGCCGCTCGTCGCACAGCTCCTCGGGGGCCGCGTCATCGACGAGCAGATCGACCCCTGAGCCCGCGCCGGCGGCACTGCCCCGGCGTGGGGGACGTCTCGCCGCGCGTCGCCGGGCCGACGGCCCGGACGGCGCCGCACGGGAACTAGGGTGGAGACGTGTACGAGGGCGCGATCCAGGACCTGGTCGACGAGCTCGGGCGGCTGCCCGGGGTCGGGCCGAAGAGCGCCCAGCGCATCGCCTTCCACATCCTCGCCGCGGACCCGTCGGACGTGCGGCGTCTCGCCGACGCCCTGACGGAGGTCAAGGCCCGGGTCCAGTTCTGCGAGGTCTGCGGCAACGTCGCGCAGGAGCCGCAGTGCCGGATCTGCCGTGACCCGCGCCGGCTGCCGACGACGATCTGCGTCGTCGAGGAGGCGAAGGACGTCGTCGCCATCGAGCGGACGCGGGAGTTCCGCGGGCGGTACCACGTGCTCGGCGGCGCCATCAACCCGATCGCGGGCATCGGCCCCGACGACCTGCGGATCGCCCAGCTCATGACCCGTCTCGCCGACGGGACGGTCACCGAGGTCATCCTCGCCACCGACCCCAACGTCGAGGGCGAGGCCACCGCCACCTACCTCGCGCGGATGCTCGTGCCCATGGGCCTGACCGTCAGCAGGCTCGCGTCCGGGCTGCCGGTCGGTGGTGACCTGGAGTACGCGGACGAGGTGACGCTCGGCCGCGCGTTCGAGGGGCGACGGCGCCTCAGCGCGTGACATGCACAGGAGGACGACGATGACGACCGACGACCGGGACCGGCACGACGCCGACCTGCGCGACATCGCCGAGGCGGTCGCGAGCGAGTCGAGGGGCTTCCTCACGACGGTGACGGAGGTCGCGGCCGGGTCCGCGCCCGAGGCGTCGCTGCCGCTGCTGCTGCTCGCGCTCTCGGACCTGCTCGCGGCCGGTGCGCGCCTGGGGGCGACGACTGACGTCGTCCCGCCGTCGCGGTTCGAGCCGGACGTCGGCCCCGACGCCGACCTCGAGCCGCTGCGCGTCAACCTCGCCAACCTGCTCGACGGCATCGACGAGTACGTCGAGGTCGTCGACCCGCTGCTCGGGCCGGAGGTCGAGGAGGCGACGATCTCCGGCGACCTCGTCGCGATCGTCGGGGCGCTCACCCAGGGCCTCGCCCACCACGAGCGCGGGCACGTGCTCGAGGCGCTGTGGTGGTGGCAGTTCAGCTACCTGTCGGACTGGGGTGAGCGGGCCGCGAGCACGCTGCGTGCCATCCAGACGATCCTCGCGCACGTGCGTCTCGACGTGGACGACGACGTCGCCACCGAGGCGGAGTACGACGCGCTGCAGAACTGACGCCGGTGAGCCGGCCCTCCCCGAACCGGCCCCGGTGAGCCGGCCTCGGTGAGCCCGTCGGCGGACCCGCCCGCCACGCACGGACGGCCCGACCGCGGTCGGGCCGTCCGTGGGGGACCTGCGAGCCGTCAGGCGACCCGCGTGCCCTTCGCGAGCGTCCGCTGCGGGATGCGCAGGCGCCGCACCGCCGTGACGAAGCCGAGCCCGCCGAGCAGCAAGTTGAACGCGAGCCCGAACGGCCAGACCGGCCCCGCCGCGCGCGTCGGCTGCTCCAGCCCGTCCTCCTCGACGAAGCACTCGTCGAGGACGTCGGGGGAGCCGAGCCGCAGCTCGCGCAGCGCCTGGGTCGACGCGCTGATGGCACCGACGGCCTCGCCGGAGTCCTTGTCGACCCCCGGCGGCAGGGCACCGTCGGCGACGACGACGAACGGGTTGACCGCGAGCAGCCACCACGTCCACTCGGTGCGGGCCACGCTGCGCTCCTGCGTCGTGATCTCGCACGACAGCCCCGCGAACGGCTCGTCGGGGTCGACGGGGGCCTGCTCCCACGCCGAGTCCGGCACGCCGTACACCTGGACGCGTTCGTAGGAGCTGAGGAACGGGTAGGTGAGCCCGAAGAACACGGGGCTGAAGATCGTCAGCGCCGCGACCGTGACGAACGTGAGAACGGTCGACCCGGCGGGCCGCGCCGCGATCGTCGACCAGCCCAGGCCGATGCCGCAGACCGCCGCGAGCAGCAGCGCGGTGAGGACGAGCACCCGCGGCAGGGTCGCCACCGGGACGCCGCCCGCGAGCAGCGCGAGGACGTAGAACGGCAGGCTGACGACGAGGAAGGCGCACGCGCTCAGCCACGCCGCGAGCAGCTTGCCGAGCGCGATCTCGGCGGGGGACAGCAGCGTCACCTGGAGCGTCGCCAGGGTGCCCGCGTTGCGGTCGCCGTTGACGGACGTCGAGGTGAGCGTCGGGGTGACGAGCAGCCCGAGTCCGAGCACGAGGGTCGTCACGACGACACCGAGCACGACGCCCCGGCCGTTGACCTCGTCGGGTGCGGCGGGCTCGAACAACAGGGCGCCGAACGCGAGGAGCGTGATGGCCGCGACGACGAGGAACCACACGAGCAGGGCGATCTTCCACCGCGACGACCGCACGCGCTGGCGCAGCTCGAGGGCGGCGACGGTCCGCACGCCGTGGCGGGTGAGCGTCCACGTCCCGACCGTGCGCTCCGGGGTGGTGGGGGTGGTCGTCGCAGTCATCGCCGCTCCTCCTCGAGTGCCAGGTACGCCGCCTCGAGGGCGGAGCCCGCGGGTGCGGACGAGACGACCGGGACGCCGGCCGTGACCGCGTCGCGCAGCAGGGCGGCCGCACCGGCCTCACC
>JAEXEM010000467.1 GCA_023401045.1 Actinomycetes bacterium | reverse complement strand
TTCCGCGCGGCCCTCGACGAGGTGCGGCCGCCCCGCCGCGGCCCCCCCCGGGGGGCCGCCCCCGCGCCCGCCCACCCGACCACGACCGCACCCCCGGGAGGCCCGGTGGACGAGGGTTACCTCGACCAGTTCCTGTCCCTGCTCGGCGAGTACGACGTGCTCGGCGCGTTCTGGGTCAACATCCAGCTGACGCTCTACGCCGCCGTCCTCGCACTCGTCGTCGGCACCGTCCTCGCGGTCATGCGCATCTCCCCCGTGCCGAGCCTGCGGTGGGCCGGCACGACGTACGTCACGCTGCTGCGGAACACGCCGCTGACGATCATCATCGTCTTCTGCGTCCTCGGCCTGTGGGGACAGCTCGGCGTCACGCTGTCGAGCGACTTCCAGACGAACTTCTTCCGCCTCGCGGTCGTCGGACTGGCCGCCTACCACGCGGCGTTCGTCTGCGAGGCGCTGCGCTCGGGTGTCAACACAGTCCCGGTCGGCCAGGCGGAGGCGGCCCGCGCGATCGGCCTCGGGTTCTGGCCCGCGGCGCGGTTCGTCATCCTCCCGCAGGCGTTCCGTGGAGCGGTCGCCCCGCTCGGCAACGTCCTCATCGCCCTCATCAAGAACTCGACGGTCGCGGCCGCCGGGTCGGTCCAGGAGACCTCGAGCCTCATGCGGACGATGATCGAGTTCCGCCCCGACGTCATCCTCGCGGTCTTCCTCACCTTCGCGATCGGGTACGTCGTCATCGTCGTGCCGGTGGGGCTGGCGACGACGAGCCTGTCGCGGCGGCTGGCGGTGGCCCGATGAGCCACCTCGTCCTCTTCGACGTGCCGGGCCCGCGGGCGCGGCGCCGGATGCTCGTCGTCAACGTCGTCGCGACGCTCGTCGTCGCGGGCATCGCGGTGTGGGTGCTCGCCGTCCTCGGGCGGCGCGGCCAGCTCGCGCCTTCCCTGTGGCTGCCGTTCCTCGAGTCGTCCACGTGGACGGACTACCTGCTGCCCGGCCTGCGCGACACCCTCAGGGCAGCCGGGATCGCGATCGTGCTCTCGGGGCTCCTCGGGCTGCTCCTCGGGCTCGGGCGGCTGTCCGGGGCGCGAGCGGTGCGCTGGGTCTCGGGGCTGGTCGTCGAGTTCTTCCGCGCGGTTCCCGTGCTCCTCATGATGATCTTCTTCTACGTCGGGATCGCCCAGCTGCGGATCGTCGAGCCGAAGGACGTGCCGTTGCTGGCGGTCGTCCTCGGGCTCACGCTCTACAACGGGTCGGTCTTCGCCGAGCTCGTCCGTTCCGGCGTCCACAACCTGCCGCGCGGGCAGCGCGAGGCGGCGCTCGCCGTCGGACTGCGGCCGACGCAGTCGTTGCGGCTCGTCGAGGTGCCGCAGGCCCTGCTGGCGATGCTCCCGGCGATCGCGAGCCAGCTCGTCGTCATCCTCAAGGACACCGCGCTCGGCGCGATCATCACCTACCCCGAGCTCCTCGACGCGGCCCGCCGCTTCGGCTCCGGCAACGGGAACATCCTCCAGTCGCTCGTCGTCGCGGCGGCCGTCTTCATCGTCATCAACTACCTGCTCACGCTGCTGGCCGAGCGGCTGGCCGGCCGGGTGGGCCGGCTCACCGCGGGCCAGCCGAAGGCGGAGGCACCTGCGTTGGCCGCGACGACCGACGCCTGAGGGTCTCGAGCGCGACGGGCGAGCGGCGGGTAGCCGTGTCCGTCGCACCTCGGCGCACCGCTCGTCCGTGCGAGGCCGCGTCGTCGTCCCTCCGCGAGGTGGGTGCGGGGCCGGGAGCGGGGCGGGTCAGCCGGCGGTGGCGCTGGCGCGCAGCTCCCGGACGACGGTCACCCGGATCTCACCGGGGTACGTGAGGTCGGCCTCGATGTGCTTGGCGATCGCGGTGGCGAGCTGCGGGACCGCGTGGTCGTCGACCTCGTGCGGTTCGACGACGACCCTGACCTCGCGCCCGGCGGACATCGCGAGGACGCGCCGGACACCGGCGTGCTCGGCCACGAGGGACTCGAGGTCCCCCATGCGCTCGACGTACTGCTCGATCTCCTGACGACGCGCACCCGGCCGGGCGGCCGACACGGCGTCGGCCGCCTGGACGACGACGGCCTCGACCGTCGTGGCGGGCACCTCGTCGTGGTGCGCGGCCACGGCGTTGACGACGGCCTCGGACTCCCCGCACCGCCGCACGAGGTCGGCACCGAGCGCCGCGTGCGTGCCCTCCATCTCGGCCGTGAGGGCCTTCCCGACGTCGTGGAGGAAGGCACCCCGGCGGGCGACGTCGACGTCGGCGCCGATCTCGGCGGCGACCACGGCGGCGATCTGCGCGCACTCGACGAGGTGCTCGAGGACGTTCTGGCCGTAGGAGGAGCGCAGGCGCAGTCGGCCGAGGACCCGGACGAGCTCCTCCGGGAGCCGCTGGACGCCGGCACGCTCGGCCGCGTCGTGACCGGCGGCGAGGTGACGGTCGTCCGCTCCGGCGAGGGCGTCGGCGTAGGCCGCCTCGATCCGCTGGGGGTGGATCCGCCCGTCGGCCATGAGGGCCTCGAGCGCGACCTGCGCGACCTCGCGCCGTTCGGCGTCGAAGCACGAGAGCACGACGCTGCCGGGCGTCTCGTCGACGAGGACGTTGACCCCGGTGAGCGCCTCGAAGTGCCGGATGTTCCGGCCCTCCTTGCCGATGATCCGCCCCTTGAGCTCGTCGGACGGCAACGGGAGGATCGACAGGACGCTCTGGGAGCTCGTCGGCACCGCGACCCGCTGGACGGCGGTCGCCACGATGCGCCGGGCGCGCGCCTGCGCGGTCCGGCGGGCCTGCGC
>JAEXEM010000396.1 GCA_023401045.1 Actinomycetes bacterium | reverse complement strand
CCCGGCACCGACGGTCGGTGCGCCGCTCGAGGGACGGTCGTCGCGCCGTCCGCCGCTAGCGGTGGGCGACGTCGACCGACCGCGCCCACGCGGCGACGTCCGCGGGCAGCTCCGGGCTCGTCATGGGCGCCCCGGCGATGACCTCGGACACCGCGGCGGGCGCGATGCGCTCGCCCGCGCGCGAGAGGAACCGGCCGGCGATCCACGCCCGCGCCACGTGGTCCTCGCCCCGCGTGAGCTCCTGCTCGAGGTAGACGACCCGCTCGTCCCAGCCGAGCAGCCGCGTCGTCACCGTGAAGCGCTGGCCGAGCGTGAGCGAGCGGCGGTACGTCGTCGTCGACGCCGCGACGACCGGGTACCACCCGCGTGCCCGGAGGCGGCCGAACGCGCCGAGGTCGGCGAGGAAGTTCGAGCGGCCGATGTCGCAGTACTGCAGGTAGACGCCGTTGTTGACGTGCCGGTAGAGGTCGAGGTCGCCGGGACGCACCCGCAGGTGCGTGACCGAGGGGTCGAAGAGGCCGTGGCCCGGCACCGCCCGGCGGGGGCGGAGCGTGGCCAGTGTGAGCTGGATCATCCGTGACACGCGAGCGAGGCTAGCCCGGGCCGCGGGTGGGCGGCGTCAGACGGGCGGGGCGGGGTGGTACTGGATGCCGTGCCGGACGCCGCGCGCCGCCTCGACCGAGTCGAGGCGCGCGACGAGGTGCAGGGCCATGTCGATGCCCGCCGACACACCGGCCGACGTGACGACGTCGCCCTCGTCGACGAAGCGGGCCTCGGCGTCCACCTCGATGGTGGGGTCCGCCGCGACGAGCGCGTCGAGGCTCGCCCAGTGCGTCGTCGCGCGACGGCCGGAGAGCAGCCCGGCCGCGGCGTAGACGAGCGCACCCGTGCACACGCTCGCCATGAGCGGGGTGCGGCGGCGCATCTCCCGGACCCAGTCGAGGTGCGTCTCGTCGGCCATGAGCCGACGGGCACCGCGACCGCCGGGGTGCACGAGCACGGTGAGCGGGCCGACGTCCTCGGCACCGTGCGTCGGCACGATCCGCATGCCCTTGACGCACCGCACGGGCGCGCCGTCGGGGGAGAGCAGCACCACCTCGGGACGCAGCGGGCTGTGCGCCGCCCAGGACGCGAGCACCTCCCACGGCCCGACCGCGTCGAGCTCCTCGACGTCGTCGAACAGCAGGATGCCCACACGGGGCGTCGTCGAGGTCATGGACGTCCTCCTCCAGGTCGGGAGGCGTCAGTGTCCGGGCAGCGCGAGCATCCGGTCGAGCGCAATACGTGCCCAGTGCGCGTCGTCCGCGTCGACGACGACGCGGTTGGGGACCCGGCCCTCGACGAGCGACTCGAGCGCCCACACGAGGTGCGGCAGGTCGATGCGGTTCATCGTCGAGCAGAAGCACACGGTCGAGTCGAGGTAGTGGACCGACAGCTCGGGGTGCTGCCGCGCGAGGCGTCGCACGAGGTTGAGCTCGGTGCCGATCGCCCAGGCCGAGCCAGGCTCCGCGGCGTCGAGGGCCTTGATGATGTACTCCGTCGACCCGACCATGTCGGCCGCGGTGACGACCTCGTGGCGGCACTCCGGGTGGACGAGGACGGTGACGTCCGGGACGGCCGCACGCACGTCCGCGACGTTCTGCGCCGAGAACCGGCCGTGCACCGAGCAGTGCCCGCGCCACAGGATCATCCGCGCGTCGCGCAGCTGCTCGGTGGTGAGGCCGCCGCCCGGACGCCGCGGGTCGTAGACGACGCAGTCGTCCAGGGAGAGCCCGAGCTGCGTCACCGCGGTGTTCCGGCCGAGGTGCTGGTCCGGCATGAAGAGGATCTTGCCGGTGCCGTCCACGCCGCCCACCTGGTCGAACGCCCACCGCAACGCCACGTGCGCGTTCGACGACGTGCAGACCGTGCCGCCGTGGCGGCCGGTGAACGCCTTGATCGCCGCCGTCGAGTTCATGTAGGTGACGGGGACCGTGACGTCGGCGACGCCCGCGTCGACGAGCACGTCCCAGGCGTCCTCGACCTGGTCGATCGCCGCCATGTCCGCCATCGAGCAGCCGGCCGCGAGGTCGGGAAGGACGACCTGCTGCGAGTCGGACGTGAGGATGTCGGCCGACTCGGCCATGAAGTGCACGCCGCAGAAGACGACGAACTCCGCGTCCGGCCGCGCCGCCGCCTCGCGCGCGAGCTTGAAGGAGTCGCCCGTGACGTCGGCGAACTGGATGACCTCGTCGCGCTGGTAGTGGTGGCCGAGCACGAACACCCGGTCGCCGAGCGCGGCGCGCGCGGCGCGGGCGCGCTCGACCAGCGTCGGGTCCCCCGGCGCGGGCAGCGCGCCGACGCACTCGACACCGCGCTCCGACGCGAGGTCGGACCGCTGCCCGAGCAGCAGGAGGGCGGAGGGGGCCGGCTCGGAGAACGTCCCGGTCGTCGTCACGGCGGCATGATCCCACAGGCAGGAGCAGCGCCGTCGGCGTGCTCGCGCGCCGCGGCGTGCCACCATCGGGGCGTGCGCGTCCTCCTGGCCCCCGACGGTTTCGGCTCCGCCCTCACACCCGCCGGCGCGGCCGCCGCGATGAGGGAGGGGTGGCTCGCGGGCGCGCCGCACGACGACGTGACGACGTGCCCCCTCGCCGACGGCGGACCCGGGTTCGTCGAGACCCTCCGGGCGACGCTCGGCGGCACGCTCGAGCCCGTCACCGTCGCGTCGCCCCTGGGGG
The DNA here is from genome assembly GCA_023401045.1 of Actinomycetes bacterium. Classification (GTDB taxonomy): domain Bacteria; phylum Actinomycetota; class Actinomycetes; order Actinomycetales; family Cellulomonadaceae; genus Cellulomonas. The sequence goes on along the minus strand of JAEXEM010000396.1, from coordinate 258 downwards.
AGCCCGTCCCCGCCGTGCTCCTGCGGGACGGTGCCACGGTGCACGTCGAGTCGGCCCACGCGGTCGGCCTCCACCTCGTCCCGGCCGACCGGCGGGACCCCACGCGCACGACGAGCCGCGGTGCCGGTGAGCTGCTGCTCGCGGCGCTCCCCGGGGCGGGGCGCGTCGTCGTCGGGCTCGGGGGCTCGGGGACGAACGACGCCGGAGCAGGTCTCCTCGCGGCGCTCGCGGCCGCGCTGCTCCCGTCCGGCGCGGTGC